>JBDTEB010000515.1:0-27410 GCA_039922795.1 Chitinophagaceae bacterium | reverse complement strand
TTGGGGAAAAAACCCAAAAAAATGTTCAGGATGCCATCGAATTTAAATTAAAAAACCAGGGTAGCCGACTTTTCGCGCAGATAGAACCGTATGCAAAACAGGTCACGGAAAAGTTAAAGAAAGCTTTCCCAAATGAAAAAATGGAACTGACCGGCGAGTTTCTCAGGGAGCTTGAGGTAATCAATAAACTGGAATTCGTAACCACAGTTTCTCAAACAGAACTTATCGATTTTTTGATTTTGGAAAGCTTTGAGATCGTTTCCGAACTTGCCAACGAAGTCATTTTTTCCAGTCCCGAATCTGTTCAGTTTCAATTTCACCTGGTGGACCATGATGTTTTTGAAGAGAGGCATTTTGCCACAAGCAGCAGTGTGGAGTTTCTTCAACGCTCACTCGAAATCAGGAATAAAGACGAATCGCAAACCAGGATACACTTGAAGATCCCAAATTTTCTTCGGGAGGATCCCTCCATTTTCGAGCGTGATTTTTCTTCAGCAGTAATAACTGTCCAGGACATTCGTGGTATCATACATTGTCACAGCGACTGGAGCGATGGCAGCAGTTCTATTCCTGAACTTGCAGAAGCGTGTATTCAAAAAGGACTGGAATATCTCGTGATGAGCGATCACAGTAAAACTGCTTTTTATGCCAAAGGACTTTCCGAAGAACGCGTGCTTGCCCAACAGGAATTTATTGATGAACTGAATAAAAAATATGCTCCCTTTAAAATTTTCAAAAGTATCGAATCAGATATCCTGAACGATGGCAGCCTGGATTATTCAAACGAAATTCTTTCCCGCTTTGATCTCGTGATCGCCTCTGTTCATTCCAACCTCAAGATGACAGAACAAAAAGCGATGGCGCGATTGATTGCCGCAATAGAAAATCCCTACACCACTATTCTCGGGCATATGACCGGAAGACTTTTGCTGAGCAGAAAGGGTTATCCCATCGATCACAAAAAGATCATAGATGCATGCGCCGCCAATAAAGTGGTTATAGAATTAAATGCCCATCCACGGAGGCTTGATATGGACTGGAGATGGATTCCTTATGCCCTTGACAAGGGAGTGATCATCTCCATCGACCCGGATGCACATTATATTTCCGGGTTTGAGGACCTTCGATTCGGCGTTATGGCCGCCCGGAAGGGAGGTCTGACAAAAGAATCCAACCTTAGCAGTTTTAGTGCAATAGAGTTCGAAACTTACCTTTCGCACCTGCATAAACATTAGGTAAACAACCTCGTTATGGGAAGTTGTACAAAAAAGGAAGTCCCCTGCCCTTCCAGCGTTTCAAACCAGATGGTACCCCTGGCCTGTTCCACAATAGTCTTGCTCATGGCTAATCCGAGTCCCGTACCGGAGGACTTCGTCGTAAAGTTTGGCGTAAAGATCCTTGATTGCATTGCAAGCGGAATGCCTTCCCCATTATCCCTGATCTGAATAGTTATCTTGTCACCATGAACTTTTTCGGAAACTTCGATCACGCAATGATCCAAATCTGTACAGGCTTCCAGTGCATTTTGAAAAAGATTTGTGAATAGCCTGTTGAGCTGCGTTTTATCCGCTCTCACCAACACCCTCATGGCAGATGGTTGCCAGGTGAGGGTAAGGTTTTCCATCGATTCATATAAAGAAGTGAGGGAATAGAGCATTTCATGCAAATCAAAAACCTCGTTTCGCACATTACCAATATTTGCAAACTGTGAAAAATCTGCTGCGATCTTGGATAGATGATCTATCTGTTCAATGAGTGTCTTTGCCACGTTGGATGACAATTCTTTCACATTAACCGAATCATTGTCAATCACCTTCTGCAGATACTGAATACTTAATTTCATGGGTGTAAGCGGATTTTTGATTTCATGCGCCACCTGCCTTGCCATCTCTCTCCATGCCCCTTCTCTTTCACTTTTGGCAAGCGCCAGCGCGCTTTCTCCAAGTTTCACCACCATCTTGTTGTACTCTTTCACCAGTCCGCCAATCTCGTCATCCCGGTTCCATAAGATCTCTTCATTAAGTTTGCCGAGGTTTATCTCCCGCATCTTATGACCAATAAGATGAAAGGAAGAGGTAATGCGATTGGTAATAAAAAGGGCGATCACACCAGCCACCAAAAAGATAAATGCATTCAGGTTGATGATGGTTACCAGGAAGTTAGAAATCTCGCGTTTCAGTTCTTCCTGAGAAACAAATGAAGGAATATTCAGATAGGCATAAGGCTTCATGTTTGCATCGGTGACCGGACTATAAATGCTCTGGTATTCCACATCCCCCGCCTGTTCCTGGTTAATATACTGAACCATCCGCGCTTTGGTCATATAATAATACGCTATGGGATTCATCTTCTCACTAAGGATGCCTTCACTATACAGCAACGGGTTGGTGGCAACAAGCAGGTTGCCATTCAGATCATAAAGAATCACTTCTGCATTATGAATCTCTGCCACGTCTTCGAGCATTTTTCTCAACCCGTTATCATTACTTCCATCGTAAGCATTCATCAGCAAATCATTACGGGTGGAATCGCTTAACTTCTTCCTGATATCCGTGGCCATGATGTGGATCACTTTGCTGATCCTTTCCTGGTTATTCTTTTCATACCGGTTATTAAAAAAGAAAATGGTAGCCACCCCAATAACCACAAACGAAAAGAGGCTGATAAAAATGATGGTACCATGAATCTGCGACCGGATATTCAACTGCCAGTATTGCCTGATGATCGCTAGTTTCAATCGCGACTGCACCAGCAGCGCTATAATGCTGAAAATGGCCACCAGCAAGAGAAAGGAGCTGAAGATATAGGCAAAAAGTGTTATCGCCTCGATCAGATAATTATCCCTGTGAGAAAAGACGACGATTTTGTCTGCACCATCTTTGTACCATACTTCTTCGTAACCGTCTTTATCGATCACCTTGTATTGCTGATCGGGAATATCTGATTTATTAAGTGTGGTCGCAAACTGGTAATCGTTGTAATACTTGATGAGCCTGAGCTTATTATAAATCGCGTAAGAATAAACCGGTGAATATTCTGGCAGGTAGTTCTTCCCCTGCCTGAAAAGTTCCGGGACCAGTGCATCCGGCTTAAACTGCCTGGGGTTTATTACGATAAAAAAGAAACCCTGTAATTTTCCGCTGGTATCATAGGTGGCCTTTCGGAAAATATAGGAAAAGGATTCGATGGATTTTTCAAAATACCTGAGATTTCTTACGGACGTCATTTTCCCGTCGATCTGGAAGATGGTATTCAGCGTATCATATGATATGGATTCCTGATTGTAGAGAGGAGCTTTTAACGCGTCGAATGTGTAAATCCTGGTCTCGAATACATTAAGGTACGGACTGAAATTCTGGTTTATAAGACTGTCTTTCAGGAATGCATTGGAGGCGTTATCCTGGAAACGGAAAAAGTTTCTATCGAGAAAATCGTTATCGATGTAAATCAGCGCAATATTGAGAAGGGACTCACGGGCAGGGTCACTTGCATCTGACAATTTCACCGCAGACCGCTTGATCTGGTATCGTTCGAGGTTTCGGTTTTCGTACATGATGATCACCGAAATGGAAATCGAAAAGATAAACAACCAGAAAAGTACAGCCGAAATATTAAGCTTCGAATACAATGCCGAGAAAGATTTACGTTGCATCAGCCATTCATAGGCCAGCAACCAGAGCAGGGCAGAGATATTCAATTCCACATACACCTTGCTCCTGAAAGCCGTCAATAGGGTAAGACCCGCAATGGCAGTGATCAGGTACAACAGAAATTCTTTCTCCCTGAGCAGGGGATCGATCATCCTCAAAATGATTCTGCTCAGAAAAAAATAGGCAAAGGCGATGCAGGCAAGAACAAGAAAGCCAATAAAACTGTCTCCGTTTAGTGTAAAGAAATTAGTGACGTTAAAGGAAATTCTTCCATCGGCGATCAGGCTTTTTATAACGTTGGCCTCACCCAAAGTAAGCAGAACAAGCAGCAGGATGTTGATCCCCAGAACAACGCCGCTCCATCTGGAATTTCTCAGCGAGGCGAAAGTTCTTCGGCCACAAACCTGTTTGATAAACAGCACGACCCAGCAGAAAAGTATGGAATTTATCAACAGGTCACCAAGTGAATTAAGTATTAGTCCCGAACTGTACACTGTTGGATCGAATAACTCGTAATCATCAAGTTTTAGCAGGCGGGGAAATACATAGGTTAATCCCCGCAGTAAAAGGATAACGGTCACCAGGAAAATCGTTCCCCTGATATAATGTCTTTTGCCTGCAATAGCTACTGCCACATTGTGAATAAATATGCTCAGCAAAAGGATACCCAGAAGCGAGAGAGTAAGTGAGACCCAGTTGTTATCGGTGGCCCTGTTTGTCGTTTTCGAATCCAGATAAAAAAGGTTATTGCCAAACCTGCTTTTCACAGGGTAATCATTTTCATCGGCAGAGATACTCACAAATTTTTCTGCCTCAGGATGATTGACAAACTCCCTTTTGAAACTTTGTATCTGGATATAATATTCCTTGTAAACGGGTATCAGCGCAATAACTACCAGCTTTTTATTGTTCGGCATGTCGAGATGCCTGAGGATATATTCATACTGTCCTGTTTTAAGCTTGATCATTCCGTTGCTGCTCTTACCCTCCAGGATTGCGGGAGTGGGAAGGGCATACTGGTTGTTCCAGAATTTCAGGTTGATCAGTCCAAAAATTCCCGGCTCGTAAAGGTAGAACCCATAAGGTTTTTTTACCATTCGGTTCAGCTCTTCAAGACCGTAATTCTTTGTGACGAGTTTATTTAAAAAGGATGTGTCTGCAATCGTAAGGTCAAAATCCTTTTCCTGTTTCTGAATGTCACGTTCAATAGAAGATCTGAGGTGTGACACAGAATGAAAACTTGCCCAGTAATCATTAACGATGAATGCGATGGTAATCAGCCATGCAGCTGCCAGTATGAAATAGGCATTCCTGCGGAGAACCTGCTGTAAGAAGCGTTTCAAAGAAGTTTGTTTTGTAATTTGACCTGGTTCCAGAGATCATCCATCTGTTCCAGCGAAAGATCGTGAAGAGGAGTTCCTTTTGCAGAAGCCATGTCTTCCATTAAGGTGAAGCGGGAAATGAATTTCTTGTTTGTTCTTTCGAGCGCATTTTCCGGATCGAGACTCAGAAACCGCGCATAGTTTATCAATGAAAACATCAGGTCGCCAAATTCCTCTTCCACGTCATGCTGCACTCCCGATTTTATGGCCCTTTTCAATTCATCCAGCTCTTCCTCTACTTTTTCATAGACCTGTTCGCGGGTCTCCCACTCGAAACCAACCTGTTTTGCTTTTTCCTGGAGACGCATGGCTTTTACAACAGCTGGTAATGCTTTTGGCACTCCGCTGATCACCGAAGTTTTTCCTTCTTTTAATTTCAGCTTCTCCCAGTTTCTTTTAACGTCCTCTTCGTCATTTACTTTCACGTCGCCATAGATGTGAGGATGGCGGAATATTAATTTCTCTACAATGCCGTTAATCACTTCTTCGAGTGTAAACGCAGATTGTTCTGAGCCAATCTTCGCGTAAAAGACAATATGCAAGAGCAGGTCTCCCAATTCTTCTTTCAATCCTTTCCAGTTATGGTCGGTAATGGCATCAGCAAGTTCATATGTCTCTTCGATAGTGAGTTGCCTTAGGGTCTGAATCGTTTGTTTTTTGTCCCATGGACATTTCTCACGGAGCTCATCCATAACCTCTACCAGCCGGAGGAATGCCTTGCCGGCATCATTATCTTCTTTCATGATCTGTATTTGAAAAAACGAATAAGAACTTTATTTAAATATAACAAGATTTTAGAAGCCATACCAGGCGGTTATGGCTGCCAATTCAGTTAACATTGCAATTGCAATACGCTAACAGGATGCCAAACAAATTACTTTTTCTTGCAGCGTTGATGACGCTTACCCTTTCTGCCAGTTCCCAATATTACTACAAGGACCTGGTGAGCACCCAGCAAATCAATAATACTTACCGCCTGTTGCGGCAAAATAAAATAAAGCTGGTCAAATTAAAAAGTTATCAGGGTGCTGTGCCTATTGAAGAAGGATTTATTTGCGAGCAACGCGTGAATCTTGCACGAAACGAAGTGGTGACATACACAAAGACAGCGAACTCGCCTGAAACCTTTTTTACCGCAATATACAATGCACAGGGCTCACTCGTTAGAACAACCGACAGCACTGCTGAAGCAGTGAGCACTACAAGGTTCACTTATAACAACGCGGGTAAACTTGAATTGCTGAATACCGAAACCCACGCAACCGATAAGAGTTCGGTTAGCAGCGAGTCACATCGGTGGGAATATCGCAATAACCAGCCATACAGGATGTTTCGTACAAAGAATGATGTTGACACGGCCTCCTTTTACTTTACAGTTGATCAAAAAGGAAATCTATCTGAGGAAGAGCAAAAGACCGGAAAATTCCTGTCGCGGAAAATGTTTTACTATTATGATGAAAAAAACAGGTTGACCGATATCGTTCAGTATAGCCCGTTAGCAAAACGTCTTCTGCCAAACTATGTGTTCGAGTACGAAGACAATGGTGAGCTTTCAACTATGACGGTGGTTCCCGAGGGCTCGAATGACTACCAGAAATGGTACTACAAATATGATGAAGGCGGACTGCGACTTGTTGAGTTTTGTTACGACAGAAAGAATGAGTTGCTTGGCAAGATCGAGTACGATTACCAGTTTGCTAAATAATTATTGGTTAATTCCCCCACACACTTTATTTGACTTTTGTCAATCTCACAAAGCTTTGTTCCACTGTAATTTAGCGAAGCAAGTCCCGCTGAACTCAAGGATTGCTTTCTTTCCGACAACCCTGTCAGAAAATGCGCCGGACACGGTCTGTACCTTTTGTTTGTGAGTAAGATAAAGATGTGATATGCAGATTTCCAATCTATTTTTCCTGGTGGCACCAGCTGCCATTTCAGTCATTATTATCGTGTTGATGCTGGTTCCTTTAATTGGATACCTGCAATTAAAATTCTCGAGACAGCTCATCCGACAGCAGTGCCGATTCGAAGAAGCGTTGATCACAAAAGAATTCGAGATCAGCGAACACAATTTTCAGCATGTCTCGCTGGAGCTTCATGACCGGGTAGGGCATATACTTTCCCTGGCAAAAATGCATTTAAACAATGACTTGCCCGGCCGGTTAAATGAGGCCAGCGGTTTAGTCAGCGCAGCGCTGGAGGCGTTAAGAACCATCTCGAGGGGACTAAACACTGACCTGGTTTCCTGTCTTGGACTCGTGAAATCGCTGGAGCAGGAACTCGGTCAGATAAACCTTTCCCGAAGCATGAATACTAAGCTGCTCAGTGATGGTGAGATCTATTTCCTCGAAGATCAAACCGAGATCTTTATATACAGGATTGCACAGGAATGCCTGAGTAATATCATCAGACATGCGCGGGCAAATTTTGTTGAAATCTCTCTTAATTACCAACCTGCCTTTTTTTGCATGAAGATCACGGACGATGGTGACGGTTTTGATCTGAACAAAGTAAATAAAGTTCCAGGCTGCGGTCTTTCCAATATTCGCAAGCGATGCCGCATGATCAACGCCGGGCTGGAGATCAGGAGTATTGCAAAACAGGGAACCAGCATCGTTATCAAACTACCAATACATGATAAATCGAACACCCGGGCCGGGAATTAAAGTGGGGTTGATAGATGATCATTTGGTACTCAGGGATGCCCTGGCAGAAGTATTGGGCACCTTTGATGACTGTTCAATAGTGTTGAAGGCAGGTAATGGAAGAGAGATGATAAATTTACTGGCGCAGTCAACCATTCCCGATATCATTGTAATGGATATTAATATGCCGTTGATGGATGGTTACGAGGCATCTTGCTGGATACGAGAAAATTATCCGGCCATTCCTGTGATTATATTGACGATGTACGACTCAGAAATGGCGTTGGTCAGGTTGTTGAAAACAGGTGTAAAAGCGTTTCTAAAAAAGGATACACATCCGAGAGATCTGCATCATGCCATCAGATCGGTGGTTCAGCATGGATATTACTATCCCTTCAACGCTCTTGGCAGACTGGCGAATTTGCTTCGGGATCCTGAAAATCATTACAGCTCTCAACCTGCATTACTTACAGACAACGAAATAACTTTTCTAAAGTTCTCGAGTACCGAGATGACGTATAAAGAAATTGCTCAAAAAATGTACATCAGTCCGCGAACCGTTGACAATTACAGAGATTCACTTTTCGACAAACTGGATGTAAGAAGCCGTGTGGGATTGGCGATGTATGCGATTAAAAATGGTATAGTTACTTTTTAAGTGCGACTTATTCAATCAGTTTGTTTCTCATGCCATATACGATGAGACCAGCGATGGTTTTAGCTCCTACCTTGGATTTCATGTTCTGCCTGATCGTTTCAACAGTGCGTGGACTGAGAAACACCTGTTTTGAAATTTCTTCTGTTGTTTTGTCGTCGGCCAGCAGTCTGAGTATGCGGATCTCTTTGTCGGAAAATTTCACGATAGTCGGGTAGAATTGCCTGGCGGTTTTTTTTGATTGAAGTTTGGTGAGGACTGCTTTGTTTACGAGGTCATTAAAGTAAAAATCGTGATTCATACAGGTTAAGATTGCTTGATAAATTTCTTCGGGATCAGTAGTTTTTATAAGGTAGGCATTAGCGCCCATTTCCATCATACGGGTGATCATTTCCTGCTCATCGTACATCGTAAGAACGATAATTTTGGCCTCTTCGTATTGCTTCCTCAATAGTTTTATGGCATTGATGCCATCCATCTCAGGCATACTGATATCCAGCAGAAGTACGTCGGGACAGGTTTCCTCCATTTTGCTCATCAGATCTACGCCGTTCTCTGCCTCCCAGATAATTTTAATATATTTTTTGTCTTTCAGCGCAGAGCGAATACCCTGTTTAAATATTTTATGATCGTCAGCAATGGCTATGTTGACATTCGTAGTAGCGCTCATAAGAAGTGTATTTTACCGCTTTAGTCCCGTGAATTGGCGTATATACGCGGTGTTTTAATATTTTCCGGAAGAACGACCATTAATCGACCAACTGACTACGTTTCCGGGCTGTCGAAAAAACAGGCAAAGAATAAAAACCCGCGCTCTAAATCTGTTAGCCATCGCCCCGGTATAACGTGCCTGGTGCACTAAAATTGCCTGAATCACGTTATGAAGAGGCAAAATTTTATGAAAATATTATAGTCGATTTTTTTGCGATTTGCAACTTATGACGCCAAAATAGAAAATACAGGCAAATTTTCTTATTTTCATACTTCCTCCTGAAAAGCAAATACCGACTCCGGCAAGAGTAAAAATACTGAATTTTTAAAGTACATTTTCTATATTTTTCGCAAGTATTCTTACGAGAACAGGCCTCGTAAAAGCACGACACGACTACGTTTCGATTCGAATCAACCTTCTTGTCTCATTTTCCCGACCTGTTGTCTATGTATAAATAATCATGGTACTTCATTGTGCATTCGGAAATGCAATAACCTACAAAATCACTAAAATGACACACACAATCACAACCGAAAGAACCCTGGCTTCTATAGGCGAAGAAATTTCGCACGAATTGGGAGCCAAAATGGTAAAAGACTTCCAGGATGCTAATCCGAAAGGCGAAATCGGAAATTACATTGGAAGGGAAATTTTAGAAAGAATACTGGAACAACCCGGCTGTCAGGGAATAAATTTTTACAATGCCATAAACGAAGTAGGCAGAGAAACCCTGGTTTATGTTGGTGTTAACGAAAACAGCGAACTCATCACGAAATATACCGGCATCGATGTACATGGCAAACTTGTATCTCACACAGGCATTGTCGCTGACAGAAGCGCTCCTCCAGGAGCACAAGACCTTAAAGTTGGTTGGTGGGATTAACCGGCTAAATCGGTAAATGTTTCCAATTAGTTCAATAGGCTATATTTGGTGAGAGATGACCGACCCCTTATATCAATTCAGTGTTAATAGTTCGCTACTACCCATAGCCGTCTTTTTCTTTTTTTTTTACAGAAATCGAAAAGACAGGCTTTGGTTAGTTGTGCTTTACGCCCTCTACTCATATACTTCTGATTTACTTGAAGCTCATTTTATAACCGTACCAAATAAGCCGGATAACCCCGTTGCGCTATTCTATATAGCAACAGCATTCACGTTTGTCGAAGGAACTGCGTTTGGTTTTTTTATATTCTCTTTTATAAAAAATCTTACGGCAAGGCGCGTGATGATCACTTTATATTTAGTCGAAATATTGATTGGTGTTTACACAATAATATACCAGGCATACGGCGATAGAAATGACATTTTTGTTGTCTCCGAAGAATTATCGGTTATCGTCATTTGCATCTTTTATTTCTATGAGCAAATGAATAATCCCGAAGTGACATTTCTTTACGAATCGAAAGAATTCTGGGTGATCATGGCATTTTTCTTTTACACTACTTCCACTCTTTTTCTATTTATTTGTTTAAATGGTCTGCCAGAAGACAAAAAAATGGAATATTACGCAATCGGCCAGATAGGAAACATCGTAAAAAACATTTTATTGGTGGTTGGTCTCATCAAGTCGACAACAGTGCCAGCATTAGGTAAATTGGGAAGGAAATTGTAATTTCTGACTGCGATGCAAATTCCAAAAGTCTAAAAAAAGTTAGCATGTTATTTCTAGATAGTGTGACAGGTGGAAGCAGCATGTGGGTAATGCTTATGGGAACCTTTGGGATGCTTACGCTCGCTATCGGGATGATCGTATTTATCATCTTCCACCAGCGCCGCGTAATCCGTTACCAGATTGAATTTCGCAAAATGGAAGAAACTCAGCAGCAGATGCTGCTTACCGCCTCTATCCGTATGCAGGATGAAGAACGTCAACGACTCGCCGCCGATCTGCACGATGATGCCGGCCCATTGCTCGCTACCGCCCGGCTATATCTCAATGACAACCTCGTTAACCAGGATAAAGAAGTTCAGTCAGAACATATTTCCGGAGCCAAATCGATTATTGACGACACCATTCAGCTGATCAGGAATATTTCTCACAGCCTGATGCCACCAACACTGAAGAATTTCGGCCTTGAATCCGCAATGAACGACAGCCTCAACAAGATTGGTACGGCTGGGAGCATCAGCACAAGCTGCAAATTTTTCGACTACAATGACAGACTCGATCTCGAAACCGAGCAGATCATCTATCGGGTGATGCAGGAACTTCTCAACAATATCTTAAAACACAGCCGCGCCAATTTCATCCATGTTTCACAGGACATTTCCGGAGATGCCTTCTGCCTGCATCTTAAACATGACGGCAAAGGCCTCACGCAGGAAATCTATGAGACCCAGACTAAAAGTTCGGGAGGACTAGGTCTGAAAAATATTCAAAGCCGGCTGAAAGTATTGGCTGGAAAAATAAGTTTCTACAAAGACGATATGCAGAATGAATACAAGGTGACCATAGAAATTCCTCACCTCATGGAAAAAATGCGGGAAGCAGTCGCCTGATGACGCTTAATTCTACTTTACCTTATCTTTGATTCATGGCAGTGATAAAAGTCGCGATAGCCGATGACCACAAGATCTTCCGCCGGGGCGTGATTCTGTCCCTGAGGCCATATACAAATATTAAATTCGTTCAGGAAGCGGAAAATGGTCAGGAACTTATAGATGGCCTCGCCCAATCCCAGCCTGACGTTGTGCTCATGGACCTGCGGATGCCCCTGAAAGATGGAATTGAAACCACCAAGTATCTGGCGACCAACTATCCACAACTACACATCCTCGCACTTACTATGTTTGAAGATGAGCGTTTCGTGATTCACATGATGGAAATCGGGGCCAACGGATATCTTTTAAAAAGTGCCGACCCTCAGGAAATCAAACAGGCCATCGTAGAAGTAAACGCCAAAGGTTACTACCTCAACAACTTCGTCAATAGAATCCTGCTAAAAAAATCTCACGCAAAACATAAGGCACCGCCAAATCCAAACCAGGATGCCTCTGTAAACGAACGCGAGAGAAGTGTGCTCAGATATATCTGTATGGAATACACCGCGCTGGAAATTGCGCAAAAACTGGAGATCAGCCCCAGGACGGTGGAGGCGATAAAAGATCGGTTAATGGAAAGATTTGGCGTAAAAAATACTGCCGGACTGGTATTCTTTGCAGTGAAAAACAACCTGATCGATTAATTGCTCAGCTATCTAATATCGACTTGATATAAGTAGTGACCAACTTCTTGTTCAGCATATTGGCAAACAACATCTGTATGTTTTTATTGTAACGGCCAAGAATCGTGATATTCTGGTTAAGGAAATTTATTGCCGCATTGATCCCTTTGGCGCCGGCTCCAAATTCCAACACAGAATTCTCCTGTTTCATTTCCTTGTCTGCTTCAAGATCCACTATATCATCAATCAGCAGGAAAGAAGGAACCAGCGCATACCAGCATTCAATGATCTGCAGAATGGTCTGTTCATCTGCCTGCAGGGTACAAAGCGCAAAGAGCAACGTGTCGGCCCTGTTTAAGGCCCTTATTCCTGTGCCGAGATATTTATGTTTAGTCTGCTGGCCCTGGTAATATGCCGTGAGATCTTCAAATAGTTTGGGGTGCTTCATATTTGCCTGAACAGCTGCCTGGCAAAAAGCAATGTGAGCCTCCATATCCGCCTCCTCTGCCTCGTGAATGGCAGCGTGGTGAAGAATAAGCTCCGTAAGCTTGATGTACGCTTCATCGAGAAGGATGATCAGAGGTACGCCACACCTGAACTGCAAATCAATATATAAAGGGATAAATAGAAACCCGGTTCCACCGCTTACATAGAGCAACCGATTATGCCAGTATCTATTATCAACGGGAACTTTCCTGTCCACAAAAAAGGCGGCAATGGTAGGGTTAACATCGAACCTGTCAATCAGAAATTTCTTGCTGGTAAACATTATTCTCCTGGTGCTATTTTTTTTAAGGGTTTTTTACCGGGCGCTTTTTTCAGGGAACGTTTCTTGTTCCTAAGTGAATCTCTCGCTGCCCGCTTTTTCTCCAGAATATTTTGTGTGCGGGTGACTCTTTTCATTGAATCGATATGAATGGAATCTCTGAACAGGAAAGCTGACTTCAGCGAATCTCTTTTTAAAGAATCTGTAACCACAAATTTTTTGGCCGCAGACGTATCTGCCGGTTGATATAACAATTGCCGCTCGTGCTCCCCTTTTGTCGTTAAGGAGTCGAAGAGCTGTTTCATCTGGTCGGGGTGAGCTGCATAATACTTATAACTTTTTGAAAAGGTTTTCTCATCGATGCCATTGATCCGGTAAACATCGGCGTAGAGTCTGAAACGTTCTTTGTGCAAATCCAGTGAAGAGTCTTTGGAAACAAAAGTTGTTGCAAATTCATCCACACGCATAAGGTCCCACATCACATTCGTCATCTTCTTTTCTTCGAGAATGCCGCCGCGTCCGGGCTTATCTGAGCACGAAGCAAGCAAGATCAAAATAGTCAACACCATTGATCCCTTCATCGCAACTCTTGTTTGTATGCATTTGAATTGGTGATATCAAGTCTTGAAAGCAGGTCAAGAGCTCTGCTCTTCTCATCTTCTGGTGCTTTCTTGAAAATCTTGATCAGTTCGGTGCTTTTTCCAAGAAAAAAGAAAGGAATGATCATCGCGTTGGGCGTTTCCTTATTCACATTGCCAAAGAAATTCAGCGCGTTCAGAATAGCTACCCTGGCCTCGGCCTCATTGTCATACATATGATCCATGCCCAGCCTGTAGTAACTATATAGCGCATCGTGCACAATAGTATAGCGGGTATTTGTAAGGTTTTCAATCAGCCAGTAGCGATTTCTCTGGCCATCGAATGCTCTCCACCCGATGATATCACGACCATCGGGGGCATTGTTGACGATGTTCTGAGCCTTCTGGAAATAAGCATCACCCCCACGCAAGGAGAAGGAATCGTAATCAAGTCCAATAATGACATTTACATAAAAAGCCAGCACTGCGGTAAGATTTGCGGCGGCCGGATCGGATCCGGAGACGCGATTTTCATTAAATTCTATCGGCTGATATTCAACATATCTGAACGAAACGTTTTCGTCGATAAAGTTTATCAATGGTGTTTCATACGAAGAATTATAGACCGGGCGGGCCGCTTGTACGGTAAGTGTAGCCTGGAAAACATTGTTTTCTGCCTGGGTAAGCATTAGCAGGAAATTGCAGACAATTCTTTCGGAAGGCTGAAAGGTTTCCTTGGTCCACTTTCTGTTATTCAGGAAATTATTCAGTGACACCTGGAGGGTGGAAAAGATCTTCTTGTCTACCTGGGTACCTATGCGGGCCGAGTTCACGGTAAGTTTCGCCTGTAATTCCTGAGCTTTGATTCCGTACACAGAGACTAGCAGCAAAATAAGTAGAGCGGATTTCTTAAGCATGTCTCAGTTTTACAATGTTGTCAACGATATCTTTGGCAACTTGTTGTTTGTCTTTCAATTCATAAGAAAAGGATTCACCACTTCTTGTGAGAATGGTGATCTTGTTTGTGTCGTGACCAAAACCGGCACCCTCATCCCTGAGTGAATTCAGGATCATAAGGTCCGCATTTTTCCTGATCATCTTACCAGTGGCATTTTCTTTTTCATTATCTGTTTCCAGGGCAAAACCTGCAAGTATCTGTGTAGTTTTTCTTTGTCCGAGCGCAAGAAGAATGTCATCTGTCTTTACCAGCGGAAGGGTAAATGAGTTAGTTGTTTTTTTGATCTTTACTGTGGATACCGTTTCGGGTTTGTAGTCAGCCACGGCGGCGGCCATTACCACCAGATCTACCTGGTCGAAAATCGACAGGCAGGCATCAAACATTTCTCTGGCTGATTCTATCCGCACCAGTTTTATACTTTTGTCGCTGATGCTGAGTTCAGAGGGTCCCATAATCAGCGTCACCTCTGCACCTCTGGCCGAAAGTTCCTGAGCTACGGCCAAACCCATTTTACCCGAAGAACGATTCCCGATATAGCGCACAGGGTCAATAGCTTCATAGGTAGGACCGGCGGTTACCAGTGCCTTCCAATGTTTAAGTGATAATGCTTCGTCGAAGAACTCTTCCAGATAAGAAAAGATCGCTTCAGGTTCTGCCATCCGGCCCTCTCCGGAAAGTCCACTGGCGAGGTCGCCATTGCCTACAGGCAGCACACGATTTCCAAAACCGGCGATAGTTTTCAGGTTAGACTTTGTTGAAGGATGCAACCACATATCTTCATCCATGGCAGGTGCCACCACAACAGGAGCAGTTGAGGAGAGATAGCTCGCCATCAGCAAATTGTCGCAAAGTCCGGAGGACATCTTTGCGAGGGTATTACAACTGAGAGGGGCAATGAGAAACAGATCGGCCCACCTCCCCAATGCGACGTGATTGGTCCAGGATTTCCCATTACTCAGATCAACATGTACCTCGTTCCTCGAGAGCGTGGAAAGAGTGAGCGGGGTAACAAATTCAGCTGCCGAAGGAGTCATAATGATTTTCACCTCCGCCCCGGCTTTTACCAGGAGCCTCACAAGCATCGCGATTTTGTAGGCCGCGATGCTGCCCGTCACGCCAATCAGTATCTTTTTTGCCGCAAGCATGATTTGTTTGACAATTAGAAAAAAGAAAAGCGACAGGAGCCTGTCGCTTTTTATTATATAATCACTTTTCCAGACTAGCTGAAAAGGTTGTCTTCGTTCTTCCTGTGATAAATTTTGTCTTCCATAAACTCCTGCGTAGCCAGCAATGCGGGATTTGGCATCCTTTCATATGCCCGTGATATCTCGATCTGCTCCTTGTTTTCATGAATTTCCTCCAGGCTGTCTGTATGACTTGCGAACTCTTCCAGCTTATTATGAAGTTCTTCCTTCATCGTAATATTGATCTGGTTTGCTCTTTTACCGATAATGGCGATAGACTCGTACAAATTACCCGTCTTGTTCTTGATATCTGTAAGATTCTTTGTTTCAGCCGTATTGGCGGTAACAGAACTAAGTTGTCTTCTTATTTTGCTCATTTTTTAAATCTTTAATGTTTGTTTGGGTCGAACTTAGTATTTTCTGAACTTCAGAAAGTAGGGCACTTGCAGAAAAGCGGTCAACAAAATCATTGCATTCAGTAATAACCTGTTGATAGCGTTCATTTTTCTTCTCATCAACACTTAAATGCGCATATTCATAATAAGCCCGGATGACTCTCAATTTATATGCATCACTTTTTTCAGATTCCGGATAATCATTCATCAGGGTAGTAAAAGCAATGGCCGCCGCACGATACTGACCAATATTATAGTAGAGCTCGGCACTCCTCGCCTCCTTTGCTTCCAATTTAATCCTGCTTTTATCTATTATCGCTGTTGCATCTTTATTTCTGGCGGAACCCGGGTGCGAGTTGATAAAAACCTGCATCAATCCTATTGTCTTGTGGGTATTGCTTTGGTCAAGCTCCAGTTTTGGCGATTGCCTGTAAAAGCAATAAGCACGCATATAATCCATCTCCTCGGCTTTCCCACTTGTTGGAAACACTTCAACAAAACCCTTGAACAGATTCTCTGCATTTAAAAAATCACGCTGATTATAGGCACAATAAGCATACTTATAATACACGTCTTCGAATTTTTCCGTGCCTTTAAAAATCGGAAATAGCTCTTCATACAGCTGTTGCGCGTAATTAAATTGCTTTTTCTCGTAATACTCATTTGCCTTCTTCAGTTTGAAGTCGAAATCAGTGCTCTTTTGCACCTTGGCAAATTTCGAGCAGGATGTAGCAAAAATCAGTAAAGTCAAAATGGAAAACAAAAATCTCATAGCAGCCTGCAAAATTAAGAAGTTTAGGCAAAAATGCCAGTAAAATTTTGAAGTGTCAAATACAGCCAGTTAATGAAACGATAAATCCCTCCACCAGGGAGGGATTTATTTATTAATCAAAAAGATAGATCTTATTTTCTCTTTCTCAGATTTGGAGAAGGACTAGCCGAATTCGGCGTGTCATCAGTTGAAGCCTCACGGATGTCAACTGTGTTTGGATCGCCACCAGCTTCACCATATTTGAAGATGAAACGGTCTGTACTGATACCTTCTTTCTCAACGAGGTAATTGATAACCGTATTTACACGATCCCAGCTAAGCTGCTGTGCTGACTTGTTCGACTCACCATAACCAACAACCGCAACTTTACAATTAGGATTGTTTTTCATTGATTCAGCAACACTCGACAGAACTGCTTTAGCATCATTGCTCATAGCAATACTTTTTCCTTTGAAAGATACACTTGGAAGGTTACCCAGGTTACAAGCGTTTTTCAGAGAGAAACCAGCTTTCATCAGGGAATCAAGAGTCTGGCAACAAGCTGGCTCAGGACATTTTCCTACACCATCTGCATCAACTGGCTGACATTGTGTTGGAGTAATAAGTTCTTTATCCTTATAATCCGGTACACCGTCACCATCTGTATCGCGGCTTACACCATGAGAATCAACTGCTGCACCAGCAGGGGTATTCGGTTCGCGATCGAATTGATCAGTGATACCGTCGCCATCAGCGTCATCGAGAATTGGCTTAGGAAATTTCATGTGCTTGGGAGTGTTCAGCTCGCTGTAAGCATAATCAAGCGGGTTGATCCACCATAGTGGGTCAACTGACTTACCACCAATAGAGAGGTTAAGTCCAACAGAAAGATAGTTGTAAGTATCGTTTCCCGGAGTAAGAATCCTTGAATTACCGAGTCCGTTTGTATTCTGCCAGCGCTGTCCATCAAGCAAATCACTCGCAACATAAGTGAAACGATCTTCAATAGAAAGGCTAATTCTCTTTCCAAGACGGAAAGCCATTCCCAGACCAAGATTAGCCGAAGGCTTCATTGTACCACCTAAGAATTTCTTTTCGCTTCGACCACCGTCTTCAGCAGCTGTTTCATAAGTGTTATCAAGCAGATTCTTGATAGCGTCTCTTGTACTTTTTCTGTCGTCAATATTTCCACCTGTGATAGAAGAGTAATTATAATTGGCTCCAGCTGCGTTTTTCACATTGACCTTCGCGTTAAACACAGTCAGTCCAACACCAGCCATTGCATAAACAATAAAGTTTGATTTGGCTTTGTGGAACTTTATGTTGTTAAAGGTCACAACACCGTCCAATGAAAGGTCATTTAATGAGGTCTTATAGTTATCATACACCTGGCCAGAATAACCGGCGGCTATGAGAGGCGAGCTAAAACCGGCAATTCTCGGTTTCCAGCCCAGTCCTTTTGCCATACCATGCTCATAATCCAGGCGAAGAGAAAATACATAGCCTAGCGATTTCTGCAGGTGAGCTCCAAAACCAAAACCTGGAATTGAAGGAACATCCCCATTAATGTTGAAAACGCCTGCGTTCAAACCAAATTCCCACTTGCTGCGTGGCTTGGGAGGGAAGGGGTATGAGTTATTTCTGAATTCATTGAACTGCGGTAAGTTCTTGTTTGAGATCACGGAAGAGTCTAATATGTTATAATTAGTTCCGATCTGATTAGATCCATCCTGCGCAGATAATGCCGAGGCGAAGAGGCAAAACATGCCGATTAAAAAGGAGTACTTTTTGCTTTCCATGATTGTTTTTTATATAAAAGGATAATACGACGAAGTGTAATTCAAAGTGCAAAAATATCATTTGAGCGTAAATAACCAAATTTATTTAACGCTCATTTTGATAACAACTTGAACAAAATCAATACCAAGACACCTAAAAATGAAAATGTGTTGCTTGTAATTTGATATTTATTAACCGAATAAAATTTAATGTGGTGTAATTTGCCTGCCTTAATCCCATAATGAAATTATCACAAGCTGTTATAAGCGAAGAACTGGCCATTTTTGAAGATAAGTTCAGAGAGTCGGTCAAGAGCAATGTTCCCTTACTGGATAGAATAATGAGTTTTATTGTTAAAAGGAAGGGGAAACAGCTCCGGCCAATGTTTGTTTTGCTGTCGGCAAAATTATGTGGGCCGGTAAATGAAACTACCTACCGGGCGGCCTCACTTGTTGAACTTTTGCACACGGCGACGCTTGTTCATGACGATGTAGTGGACGAATCGATGGAGAGACGGGGATTTTTTTCTACATATGCGCTATGGAAAGCGAAAGCTTCTGTGCTGGTTGGGGACTACCTGCTGGCTAAAGGATTACTACTCGCGCTGGACAACAATGATTTCAGGATCCTCCAGATCATGTCTCAGGCAGTACGACAGATGAGCGAAGGTGAGCTGACCCAGCTTGAGAAATCCAGGTCATTGAACCTGGACGAAGAAATTTACTTCGAAATAATCAGGAATAAAACCGCCTCGTTGTTAGCTTCGGCCTGCGCTGCAGGCGCATATTCCGCCACTCAGGACGAGCAGCATGCCGCAAGACTTCGATCATTTGGCGAAAATGTAGGTATTGCCTTCCAGATCAAAGATGACCTCTTCGATTATGGAGAGGCGGACATAGGCAAACCTACCGGCAACGACATCCAGGAAAAAAAAATTACTCTTCCATTAATTTATACGTTAAACACCGTTGATATTGCGAAAAAACGCAAGCTGATTTATATCCTTAAGAATAATAACAGGGACAAGAAAAAAGTAAAGGAAGTAATTGCCGAGGTCGTGAATGCCGGGGGCATTCGGTACGCAAACGAAAAAATGTTGCAATACCGCGATACCGCACTCGATATCCTTTACCAGTTCCCTGAAAGTGAAGTGCGCCAGGCATTGGAAGAACTGGTCCGTTTTACTACAGACAGAAAATTCTAGGCTTCCACGAGACGATCCCTGATTAAGAAGAATGAAACGATCCCTGATGGAGAAGAACGAAATGACCCCTGACGAAGAAGAACGAAACGCTCCCGGATGAAGCAGAACGAAACGATCCCTGATGAAGAAGAATGAAACGATCACTGATGAAGCAGAAAGAAATGATCCCTGATGAAGCAGAACGAAACGACCCCTGATGAAGAAGAGATGGAAGTTGCTGGCGCCTGACAGCGGAAATGTTTTAGATCTTCAGGATGAGCTAAAAGTGAGTTCGTTAATCTGCACCCTGCTCGTAAACAGGGGGCTAACAGATTTTGAAACCTGCCGTTCTTTTTTTCAACCAGAACTATCATCTCTTCATAGCCCCTGGCTCATGAAAGACATGCAGCTAGCGGTAGCCAGGATACTGGTGGCCTTTGAAGGCGCTGAAAAAATTCTCGTGTATGGCGATTACGATGTAGATGGAACCAGCTCGGTCGCCATCCTGTATAATTTTATCAGGGAGCAGTACCATCCCGATAAGGTGGATTTCTATCTTCCGCATCGCTACAGGGAAGGTTACGGGATAAGCCGCATAGGGATCGACTACGCTATCGCAAATAATTTCTCACTGGTGATCTCCCTCGACTGCGGAATCAAGTCGGCAGATCTTATCAGTTATGCAAAAGTTTCGGGTATAGACTTTATCATTTGCGACCATCACCTTCCTGACGATGTTCTGCCGCAGGCAGTCGCCATTCTAAATCCAAAGCAACCGGGCTGCCTTTATCCTTTCAAAGACCTCTGTGGGTGCGGAATTACTTTTAAGCTCATCACCGCTTTGGCTGAAAAGTTAAATGTTGGCTACGCTGCCATCTATCCCCTGCTCGACCTGGTCGCTACGGCCATTGCCGCCGACATCGTTCCCATGACCGGCGAGAACCGGATCCTTGCCTGGCATGGATTGAAACTGATCAATGAAAATCCCTGTCCCGGTATCAATGCGATTCTTGAACTCAGCGGACTGAAAAAAATGACCGGTCTGACAATCACAAATGTGGTTTTCATTATAGCTCCCCGGGTGAATGCAGCAGGACGGATGGACGATGCCCGTAAAGCCGTATGGCTATTTATCGAAAAAGATATGGCAAAAGCTCGCGAATACGCTGCCATGCTCCAGGTTGACAATATCAATAGAAAAGAGACTGATTCAAATATTACCGAAGAAGCGCTTGAAATGGTGAAGGCAGATCAGATGCATCCGGGCCGAAAAACGACCGTTGTGTATCAGCCACACTGGCATAAAGGTGTGGTAGGCATCGTAGCCTCAAGACTGATTGAGACACATTATCGACCGACCATCGTACTTACACACAGCGGTGACCTTTTATCAGGAAGTGCAAGAAGTGTTAGCGGATTCAATCTCTACGAAGCCATTCATGCCTGCCGGTCACACCTGTTTGCCTACGGCGGACATTTCGCTGCTGCAGGACTGAGCCTCCACCCCAACAATCTCGATTCATTTATAGGAAAGTTTGAAGAAGTCGTCGGTGAAACAATCCTTCCTGAAATGCTGATACCGCAGATAATTATTGATGCGGAGATCCTGTTCACTGACATTGATCAACGACTCCTGAGGACAATATCCCGCATGGAACCATTTGGTCCTGGCAATTTGCACCCGGTATTTATCACCCGAAATGTGGTCGATAACGGCTGGTCCAGGATCGTCAAGGAGAAACACATCAGCTTTAACATCCGTCATTCACATATCGTATTTCGGGGGATCGGCTTTGGACTGGCAGAAAAATTTGCTTTCGTAAATTCCGGTGCCCTTTTCGATATAGTGTACACGATAGAAGAAAACGAATGGAACAACGAAAAATGCCTGCAATTAAAAGTGATTGACCTTCAGCCTTCGGAATCTTGAAAGCGTTTAAGTATATCCGCTACTTCATCCACATAGCACTGAACTGGAACGTCAGGCTGGCAATGTCTACCATATACCACGAGATACGTGGTGAACGGAAATATAAATTAAATACAACCGGCATCAATGATCTGGCTAAACTGCAGCTGAAAGGAAGGTATAAAAACGAGGCCGAGGTTTACCAGGGTGCAAGTTATCTTGTAACAGAAAAATTATTTCAGTACGTGCAGAGCCACTCTGTGGCTGGATCCATTATAGATTACGGTTGCGGAAAAGGCAGGGTGCTGGTGATTGCTGCATACTTTGGCTTCAGAAAAATTACCGGCGTTGAATTTGCAAAAGAATTGTGGCTTGAGACGGTGAATAATATTGACTTAATTCGAGGTGAATTTCCTGATACAGTGTTTACAGTGCTTCATGAAAACGCAGTCAGCCACACGATTCAAAAAGACGACCAGGTCTTCTTTTTTTTCAATCCATTTCAGAACCTGGTGATGAAAAAAGTACTGGCTAATATCCTTGATTCCCTGAGAAAAGATCCAAGAAGAATATATATTGTTTATGTGAATCCCCAGCTAAAGAAATTGTTTCTTGATGAGGGTTTTGAGGAAGTGTATTATTTCAGGAAAATGCAATATGTTGAAGGTGTTGTTTTGATGATTTGATAGGGAGTGGTGAGGTGCCGTTAGTACCCATCAAACGTATCAAAATTCTTCACAAGTAAATATTCCTTCAGGAACAGAAAAGAGCCGCAAAATGCGGCTCTTAAAAATCTATAAACAAGATGCTTACCCTTCGGCAGTAACGGCCTGATCACCCATCAACTCGACGCTTCTTGCGATAAACGAAGTCAGGGAATTTCCCTTTAATAGTCCCTGCGACAACAGCGCCAGGTCGGCAAGGTTTCTCACCTGCTTTTCCTGTCTGCTTAATTCTTTTTCAGACAATATTTTTTGGAAGATCGGGTGGTTACCATTAATTGTAAGAGTAACTTCATCCGGCATATTTGCATAGAAGCTTCCCATTGGTCCGCTCACCGATGCCATATCTTTCATCCTTCTCATAAATTCGGGGCGGGTAGCCATCACCGGTGGTGTCTCCTGACTCAAGCCCTTAACATCTACAGTTAATTGCAGCTCAGGCACCTGGATGGTGAACATATCTTTCAGCTTTGTTTGATCATCGCTACTGAGCACGCTTTCTGAACCCTCCTGTTTGTCGATCAGGTTGTCTGCGATATCTGAGTCAACACGTGTAAACTGAACATTCTCCCATTTGTTTTCGACCTGGTTAATAAAAGCCGAATCTACAAGGGTCTCTGCCTTTACTACACGGTAGCCTTTTTTTACAGCCGCCTGGATATACGCATCCTGCTGAACCGGGTTGGTCGTATATAATATCACCAGCTTGCCCTCTTTATTTTTCTGCAAAGCTTCAGTTTCAGTTCTAAGTTCATCGAGCGTAAAGAATTTTGCTTTCTCACCGGCAACGGCAACTTCTTCGAAAATGTGAAACTTGTTGGCCTTTTCGAGAAATTTATCATCGGTCATCATACCGTATTTTACAAACAACCCGAGGCTCTCCCATTTCTCTTCATATGCGGGGCGATCTTTTACGAAGATCTCTTCCAGTTTGTCGGCGACCTTCTTCGTAATATGCGAGTTGATCTTTTTTACGTTCGGGTCTCCCTGCAGGTAACTCCGGCTCACATTCAGGGGAATATCCGGAGAATCAATCACACCATGAAGCAACATCAGGAATTCAGGAACAATATCTTTCACTTCATCCGTTACAAACACCTGGTTACTGTACAACTGGATTTTATCTTTCTGGATCTCATAACTCTGTTTGATCTTTGGGAAATAAAGAATTCCGGTAAGGTTGAAAGGATAATCCACATTCAGATGAATCCAGAATAATGGCGCTTCGCCAAAAGGATATAATTCTTTATAAAAGGCCTGGTAATCTTCCGGTGTTAATTCCGACGGCTTCCTCGTCCAGGCGGGGTTTGTGTTGTTGATCTGTTTGCCTTCATAGAAAATAGGAACAGGCAAAAATTTACAAAACTTTTCGAGAATTGTTTTTATGCGATGCTCATCAAGAAATTCACTGCTTTCTTCATTGATGTGCATGATGATGTCAGTTCCCCGGCCTTCCTTTTCCGCCTCTTCGAGCGTGTACTCAGGACTGCCGTCACACTCCCAGCGAATGGCCTTGGTATCTTCCCTGAAGCTCTTGCTCTGGATCACTACCCTGTCACTCACCATAAATGAGCTGTAGAAACCGAGACCGAAATGCCCGATGATATTCGCTTCATTCTGACCCTTATATTTTTTCAGAAATTCTTCGGCCCCGCTGAAAGCAACCTGGTTAATATATTTATCGATTTCTTCCGCCGTCATACCTATCCCCTTATCGGAAATGGTGAGCGTTTTTTCTTCCTTATTGAGCTTCACCTCGATGCTGATATCCCCCAACTCACCTTTCGCTTCACCAATTGAAGACAGGGTTTTCAGTTTCTGGGTAGCATCAACTGCATTGCTCACAAGCTCCCGCACAAAGATTTCATGATCACTGTAAAGAAACTTTTTTATGATCGGGAAGATATTTTCAGTCTGAACACGGATATTACCGGTAGCCATAAGAATTATAGTTTATGATAAATTGAATTTAGCTGCCTGATCAAACGCAATGCCAGACAGCCAAATATTGATTTTCGGAAATTTTGACAGCAAATATTTCGCCGTCACTGCAATTATGTGCGAATAATTCGGGGTTCGTCTCCTATTGCTTGATAAACCTGACGGAATGTAATTCTGATTGGCCTCTCAGCTGAAAGAGGTAAACACCTGGTTTAAGTGAATCAAGTTTCTGATTTAACTTCTGGTTCAGGTCGTTGATCGTTCCCCTTTCCTGCAGGTATAACTGTCCATTTGTTCCGGTTATAATTCCAGAGTAGGTACCACTTGAGAACTTCAATGAAAGTTTGATCATGTTATGAACAGGGTTCGGATAAAGTTCAAGTGCCCCTTTCCCATCAGCGCTGGTACTCAAAGTAATGATCTTGGAATAGGTAAAGGTTCCATCGATGTCTACCTGTTTCAGGCGATAGTAGCCGATTGGAGACAGCGGCGATTGATCGACCGACCGGTATGAAACCCTTGAATTGCTGATGGTTCTTGCTGCCTGCTGATCGATGGCCGTGAAATTTTTTCCATCTGCAGCTCTTTCCACAATGAATTTCTCGCTGGATTTTTCTGAAGCCGTCACCCAGCTGAGAACTACCTGCGATCCTGAAAGTGCCGCATCAAAACTCAGCAGCTGTACCGGCAATGGAGATTCGGCCAAACCAAGATCAAAGCGGGTATAGATCGGAAAATGATCCGATGCAGTAGACGCACCATAACCTGCTATGTACGACCTTGGATCTTCAATGTCTGTTGACATGGGAATAGACAGGTTTTTCAGCTCATTGGAAATGATGATATGATCAATCAATCCGGTACCCGTTATAAAACTTACTCTTCCGGCTACGTCTAGCGGATAGGTGAGGCCTGTATAATTTGAAGCGTCATTAATAAATCCCATATACGGAGAGGTATTTCCGACTGCGATTGATCCGGCAAGTCGGTCATTATAGTCACCGACGAGAATGATATTATCATTTGGATAATAAGCGTCGAGAGAGTCTTTCAGCATTTTCACATCGAAAACCCTTCTGGAGTAACTAACGGCATCATCTGCGGATTTTGCATGGATGTCGATCACTCGCAGCAATTTTTGCTGCCCATTGATATTTATGTTGAACACGGCCATAAACGGCAACCTGCCAGAAGACCAGAATGACGAGGGCGTGCCGGTTGGGTACCCGGTTATCCGGTGGCTCAGGCCAAGTCTTACAGAGTCATACAAGCCCTCGAACATTGCTCTCGAGCTGACCAGGGTTGCGACTGCCGCGTTGTAGACGAAGCCAATTTTCTGCGCCGGAAAATTTGGATCAGGCGGATTGAAAGAATAGGACCATCTTGGAGAAAGTACAGACGAATATCCCGGAAGCTTCGTCATCAATTGAGCGAGAGCTTCATCATTTGAAACTTCTTCCACTCCCACGATGTCGAGGTTCAGCTTCTGGTAAACGATAGCCAGGTTGTTTACCTGTGTGTTTACCTGTTGCGGGGTGGCGTTATTGTTGGCGTTCGAACCGAAAAAACTCATGTTGTATGCGCCTACGTCCAGGGTCTCCGATTTTGGATAAGAGCTTCCAGAAAGAATGATCAGTGTGGAATCAATACCCGTTCCTTTGGCTTTCAGGCTGCCTGAAATTTTCAGTTGTTTGGATGATGGTGCGAATCTCAGGTACAGCGTCGGTCCGGCAGCCGCCTGTGTTGACGGGATGTTCAACATCTGGCTAAACGAGGTATTATTTAATGACAGTTGAAAACCAGGAGAAGAAGTGAGCGTGAGATCTCCGTATCCAAGCCCCCTGAAAACAAATGGGGTTGACGCGGATGATGTTCCTGATGAAGTTTCAGGGAAGGCGACCAGGTTTACGGAAGAGGAAAGATTAAAAGCCGGATCATAGACCCGGATATCGTCGAGCGTCCATCTTGCGGCACCAAGGGATGGTGAGCTCAGGTATTTGAAAGCGATATAAAAATTGGAGGATTTGTAAGCTGAAAGATCAATGCTGTCTGTGAATGTCCAGCTATTTGACAAGGGCGCAAAAGTTGCTGGAACTGCCGTCCATTGAGCTGGGTCAATAACACCTGAACCGTTATAAGTGGTAGAGATCAGCAGTTGCAGGGAAGGTCCGGTAAACTCACCCCTGCTATAGAAACTCAGGAAAGGCCTATCGATGGATGCAGCATTTATTACTGGGGAAATCAGCCAGTCTTCGTTGTCGAGAGCACTTCCGCTGTAACCATTTATATCGACTGCGTTTGTTGTGGTTCCATTGTGAGGATTACCAAAGATTGAACAGGCCCAGTTTTGCGCTCCCCTTACGCTTACCGTAGAAAAACCGCTGCCGGGGGCCCCGGTTCCTGAACAGGAGTTGAACGTAAAATCCAGGTTCATTGGGTCAAAGCCCTGTCCCTGCGCTGAGATAGTTCTTGTAGTTGCGCCGGTGCTCGCATTGGAAACAACTCCGACGGAAGCTTCTGCAACGGCAGGTGCGTACCGAACGTAGATAGTTTTGTCCGTCGCAAGGTCAGCAACTGGTACAGAAATCACAGGTGAAAAACCGCTGGCAGCCGCAGTTGAAACCAGGAAAGCACCTGTAGATGTTATCGTCAGCGGTTCAGTCAGGTTTTCTGCGCGAACGGTATAGCTCAAATTTGCCGAATTTGTATTTATCGCGGTGGCAGGAAAACTTAAAGAGACAGGGTTATTATTATTTACAATGATCGATGGCGACATGGAATTTGCATCTGACCAGGTGAGTTTAAAGTCATCAATGGCAGAACTAGGCCGGGAGCCACCACCAACGCTCCCGGTGAGGGCCACAACACGGATTGTGATAACATCATTTTTGTCATCGAGGAAAGCACCGAAATCAGCAGTAATCTTATTGTTTTCGAAGGTGGTGCCCCCCAGCGTCAGGTCACCTGTAACAGTTCCGGGCGTGAAATATTCAGTCGGGCTTGCACCAAAACCATAGTCGACCTTCCATGAAGTG
>JBDTEB010000514.1:0-8282 GCA_039922795.1 Chitinophagaceae bacterium | reverse complement strand
AATAAACAAATGATTATGGGAAGGTTTTTTTTGTTTTGCTCATTGATTTTACTGACCGGCTTTTCTGCCTTTAGCCAGACTCGTGCCGATCTGGAAAAACAGCGTGCAGCTATTCAGCGGGAGATCGATGAAGTAAAACAGTCTCTTGATCAAACGAAAAAAAATAAAAAAGAAACCCTCGGACAATTATCTCTCATCCAGAAAAAACTTTACCTCAGGCAATCGGAGATATCCAATATCAACCAGCAGATGTTGTTGATCCAGGGGGATATTCTTCAGTCCTACCGGGATGTGGATAAACTGACAAAAGAGCTCGATACATTAAAAAGCCAATATGCTAAAAGCGTGGCCTATGCTTACAAGAACAGGTCGAATTACGATTTTTTGAATTTCATCTTTTCTGCGGCTGATTTTAATGATGCACTCAAAAGAGTCGCCTATCTCCGATCTTACAGAAGTTACCGGGAACAACAGGCCATGAATATTTCAAGCACCCAGAAATTGTTGAAAAATAAGATCTCCGGGCTGAGTGTAAATAAGTCAAAAAAATCAGAGGTTCTCGTAGAAGAAACTAAACAAAAGCAGGTGCTTGAGGTAGAGAAGAAAGAAAAGGATGCGGTAGTATCCAAACTTAAAAGCAGGGAGAAAGAACTGGCATCCGAGATGGCGGTGAAAAGAAAACAGGATCAGAAACTGGCCTCCTCACTGGCTGCGGCTATCCGCAGGGCCAGGGATGAAGCAGCAGCTGCGGCGAAGAAAAAAGCAGCGGAAGATGTGGCCTCCAGGCCAAAGGTACCGGCCAGTTCACGCCCAAATACTTCGGCTCCTTCAGTGGCACCTGCATCGCCAAAGAATTCAAGCGTGTTCGATGCCGACCCCGAATCAAGAGCGCTTTCCGCAGATTTCGAAAAGAATAAAAGAAGTCTCCCCTGGCCCGTTGAGTCTGGAAGGATCTCTATGCATTTTGGTCGTCAGCGTGTGGAAGGATTAGGATCGCTGGAATACGATAACCAGGGGATCACCATCGAAACCGAGGCCGGAAAAGTGGTTAAAGCCGTTTTCGAGGGCGAAGTATCCTATATCTTCAACGTAGGTGATGTGCAGGCAGTTACCGTTAAACACGGAAAATACTTTACAACCTACAGCAATCTCAGCTCGGCATCAGTATCCAAGAACCAGAATATAAAAAGAGGGCAAACGATTGGAAGAGTAGCCGAGAAAGCTGACGGACAGGGAGAGCTTGAGTTCCTCATCTCTGATGAAAAGGGCAAACCCCTCAATCCCGAATCGTGGCTGAGACCCTTCTGATCTACAAGAATCTATTGTACAGTTTCTCGTACTGGGGAACGATCATGCTGATATCAAATCGCTTCGCTTGTTCCAGGGCGTTAGTTTTAAATTGCTGCAGGGTGTCTTCGCTGCTTAATATTTTCAGTGCGTTGGCTGTCATGTCCGCAACATCTCCCACATTGCTAAGGAAACCGGTGACTCCGGGGATATTTATTTCCGGTAAACCGCCGGCATTTGTGCTGATGACCGGGACTCCGGCGGCCATTGCTTCAAGCGCGGCAAGTCCAAAACTTTCATAATCCGAGGTGAGTAGAAATAGGTCGGATATCGCCAGGATCTCTTCCATCTGCTCCTGTTTCCCCACAAATCGCATATGATCGCAAAGGTTAAGTTCGCGGCACATGGCTTCTGCCACTGGGCGTTCGGGTCCATCACCCACGAACAGCATTTTACTGGGAACCTCTTTAATAACACCTGCAAATATCCGTACCACGTCTTCCACCCTTTTTACTTTTCTGAAGTTGGAAGCATGCAGCAGGATAAACTCTCCCTCAGGCGCAATGACCCGGCGAAACGCATCAATTGGTTTCTTTTGAAAGCGTTCCACATCAACGAAATTGTAGATCACTTCAATCTCTTTTTCAATGGCAAAAGAACGAAAGGTTTCTTCCCGCAGGTTATTGGATACCGCCGTGATGGCCTCACTTTCATTGATGGAAAAAGTTACTACCGGGGCGTAGGTTTTATCCTTGCCCACGAGGGTAATATCAGTTCCATGGAGGGTAGTGATCACAGGCAGTTTTTTACCCATTTTTTCCAGAATCTTCTTGGCCATGTATGCAGCCGAAGCATGGGGAATAGCATAATGCACATGCAACAGATCAAGATTATTATTTGCGATCACATCCACCATCGTGCTCGCCAACGCGGTTTCGTAAGGCGGATAGTCAAAAAGGGGGTACGTGGGTACCCTCACCTCGTGATAGAATATGTTGGCATTGAAAACGTTGAGTCTCACAGGCTGCTGGTAAGTAATAAAATGCACCTGGTGACCCTTGTTTGCCAGGGCCTTGCCCAATTCGGTGGCCAGCACACCGCTTCCCCCGAAGGTGGGATAACATACGATTCCAATTCTCATTTTTTCATAATTTTACGCTCGTCCGTCTTTGAGGACTTTGCGAATATAAATCAATGACGCACCTCGCGACCGTTTTGTTTGATCCCTGCCATTTCATATCCCTTTTGGAACAGGAGTTGGATCGAATTTGAAACAGGAGTTAGATCCATTTTGGAACAGGGGTTGGATCGAATTTGGAACAGAAGCCGGATCGAATCTTTTTGCTAACTTGGGGCGGTCCGGATATTGTAGTTATCCGTTACAACAGGATAAATCAAACCCTGGCAAAAATACCATCATGCGAAAATTTCTTTCTTCCATCACTATAATTGTTATCGTACTGCTCGCCGGTTTTGTCTACTGGAGATTTTTTTATGTATTTGGCGAAGGCGTAAAATCGGGTGAACTTAATTACCTCGTTAAGAAGGGATATGTGTTCAAAACGTATGAGGGCAAGTTGATTCAGTCGGGTCTCAGGAGCCGTCAGCCAGGGTCCGTACAATCTTATGAGTTTGAATTTTCCGTTGCCCGGCCCGATATTGCCAATACCCTGATGTCCAACAGCGGCAAAGAATTCGATCTTCACTACAAAGAGTACATGGGATCACTGCCATGGAGGGGGCATACCGAATTCATCGTGGACAGCATTCTCTCCATGAAAGAGGTGAGGTGATTTATTTGCCGGCATAAAGAAGAAAAATTGCGGGTCGTTTATGCATCTCCGGTAGTCCCTCTTTCCATTCTTTTATTGACTTTGTCTGCACGTATTCTTCCGGCCCTGTAAGGTTTATGGCGATACACAGACGTGTTTCATGTTTGCAGTTTTGCATAATCGCTTCCACCAATGGTCTGTTCCGGTATGGCGTTTCTATAAAAATTTCTGTGCAATTACCTGAGAGGGAGCTGTTCTCCAGGTCTTTGATGGCTTTCAACCTCGGTACCGTATCGATCGGCAAATAACCATTGAAACGAAACTGCTGCCCATTCAGCCCGCTGGCCATTAATGCCAGCGTTACAGCGTTTGGCCCAACCAATGGCTTGATTTTTACTCCCGTCTGCTGGGCTACATTAATAAGCACCTGGCCGGGATCGGCAATTCCGGGACAACCTGCTTCACTGATGATACCGATGATTTTGCCTTTTTGCAAACTTGCCCTGAACTTGCCCTTCAGTTCTTCTTCCGCTTTATGAATGGTATGCCATTCATATTGATCGATCTCCATTTCCTTCCATAAAATTTTCAGAAACCTCCTGGCGGACCGTTCATTTTCCACATAAAAAACCGAGCATTTTTTTACAGCATCCAGGATGGACGATGGCAGAGTAGCAGGATCCGGCTCATCAAGAAAACATGGAATAAGGTAGAGCTGTGGCGGGTTAAGTTCAGTCATTCATTAAAGTTTTTTCCTGGTAATAAATGCTGATGGTTGCTGCAACTACAGCGTATGACGGAGCAAGCATCCAGCCGATAAAAGGTACGATATGCATCAGGTAGAATATCAATCCATTGCCTATCGCCAGTCCACGATGCTTGCCGACAAATACTACCGATTCTGATGGCGAGAGTCTATGCCGCTCGCAACTGTAATCAAGCATGGAAAAACCGAAATAATAACATTCAACAAAAAGCGCGATAACGGGTGTGATCCATCCCACCACAGGGATGCAGGAGAGTATCAGCAGCGATATACTAAACACCGTCTGCCAGAGCGAATTACGCAGTGCCAATCGCACGCCCCTGTAAATATCTTTAAGTAACTGTGTGAATCTGAAAGGATAATCTTTGCCTTCAAGAATGGCTTCGGTTTTCTCGCTCAGGTACGCGAATAGAGGTGAACCCGCTATGAGAAAAAAATATTTGAAAAGAGAAAAATAAAAAAGCACCATGGTCAGCCTGACCATGATCTCGCTCATCACGAAAATAAAACTCAGGAAACCACTTCTTTGTTTCTGTAACCACTTGTCTACACCGACAAGATTACTGATATAGGAAATAGCGGCGTCTGAGGAAGAAAAGAAAACATACATGCCAACGCAGAAAAGCAGCATGTAAAGTATCCCGGGTATGATGATCCACTTCCACAGCTTATGTTTACGAATAAACCGGTGAGCGCGGAAATAAGCATCTATGGCTCCTACAATTTCTTTAAGCAATATTCATTCTGTTTAACATACGGTTCCTGGTTTTTTCCCTGAGGAAAAATGTGTTGAAAAGTAGTCTATTATCTTGAAAAAAAACCTTTGTAAGCTTCAACTATCGCGATGTATAAAAATTTACATTTGAACACAGTGATACTTTTGAAGATGAAGAAATTGCAGCAGGATTTTTTTGAGCGGAAACAAGTGACGAAAATCGCCAGGGATTTACTGGGAAAACTCATCGTTACCAGGTTCGGAAATGAGTACACCGTGGGCAGGATCGTGGAAACTGAAGCTTACAATGGCGTTACAGACAAAGCCTCACACGCCTACTGCGGTCGCCGTACAAAAAGGACCGAAGTGATGTTCGGCCAGGCAGGCAACGCTTATGTTTACCTCTGTTACGGCATCCATCATCTGTTTAACGTTGTTACAAACATCGAAGGTATCCCGCATGCTGTGCTCATTCGTGCAATGGAACCCGTCGAGGGATTGGAAATCATGGTGCAAAGGCTAAAAAAAGCCAAACCGGATTTCTCGGTTGGAAGAGGACCTGGCAATGTAGCCAGGGCGCTTGGCATCAATATCCTGCATTCGGGAAGGGATTTACAATCGGACGATTTTTTTCTCGCCGATGACGGCCGAAAATTTTCCGGATCTCAGGTCACGGTTACCTCCCGCATCGGTGTGGATTATGCTGCTGAAGATGCATTGTTACCCTATAGATTTTGTCTTACTGGCAATCCCTATGTCAGCAGGCCGGTCAAACTTTAAAATTTCGGACAGGGAATGGTTTTACGACCATCACTGTGACGCTTGATGTAGATCATCGAAATCTCAATGCCACCACGACTTTGGGAGGCAGTTTTAAGATTGGAAATATTTACATCATACGAAGCGCCGATCCTCAGGCCGTTGAATTCAAGTCCGAGATATGGGATCAGTGCATCGCCAAAACGCATCCAGGAACCGAAATATAAATTGGTCGGATTATCCTGGTCGTAACTCACATTTGTTGAAAAGGCTCCACCTAAAACAGTATTGGCAGCTCCCGCCTGCCGGCTGTGAATGGCGCTGAGATGAATACTATTATTCGTGCCCACCGGGAAGGAGCCGCCTGCATGTAGGGTAAATCTTGGGGTCAGCAGGTAGTAAAATCCATTAAAACTTTCCTTGGGCCTATTGATGTGATAAAAAGAAGTTCCTATATAAAAATTATTGTAGCCGGTGGTGGAGCCGCTGTATAAAACGCCGGCGTTTAGGTCAAAATAATTTACAGTGACCACCCTTCCATTCGTAGGTTCGTTGGTTGGATTGGTCCAGCCACCCAGCTGATCGAGTTCTTCTTCGAAGTTCAATTTGCCGCCATCCAGTTTTTTCCCGGCAAATGTTCCCTGAAAACCGACACCGAGCTGGTGAAGCCCATTTTCATCAAGGCCTTTATGATATGCTGTTGAAATAGACACGTAATTACTGGTAAGCAGTCCGTTAGCGGTTTTGTCATTCATAGCCATTATACCTATACCCCAGGTATCGGTCTCGGAAAGTTTGTTGGTGAGTATGGCACCGTCTGCCGAAATAGTGGATGTTACAAAAGCCTTGCTGATGGCAGGCCACTGATCCCGGTAATTGCCTGCAATGCGATACCTGCCTTCAAACTTGCCTGTGAGGGCTGGATTGAGGGTAAGTGGCGAGGAATAGAATTGGGAAAAACCCGGATCCTGGGAAAAAGATTTAAGCGCAATCAGTACAAAACCGTAGAAGAAAATAGCTCTTTTCACCATGTCATTTCATGAGGGACTACAAAATACAATAAATCCTGATTTGCATGTTAACTATTATTGGCGGATTACATCTGCACCTTGGTACCATAAGCCAGGTCTCCGGCATCGCCAAGTCCCGGAACGATAAATCCCTTGGCAGTAAGTTCATCGTCTATTGCTCCGCACCAGATCTTTACATTGGGTTCTGTGCGGTGAACATATTCGATGCCAACGGTACAGGCTATGGCAACCACCACGTGAATCTCGGATGGATGCCCCTCCTCGCGGAGATACTGGATAGTTTTTACCAGCGATGAACCCGTGGCAAGCATGGGGTCAGAAATGATCACCACCCTGTTTTCCAGGTCGGGGCACGAGATATAATCCAGGCTAATGGTGAAACTGCCATCTTTGTTGTGTTTGCGATAGGCGGAAATGAAGGCGTTGTCTGCCCTGTCGAAATAATTAAGCAGGCCCTGGTGCAAAGGCAATCCTGCTCTCAGAATGGTTGCCAGTACAGGCTGCGACTTCAGCACTTTACAAACGGAAATTCCCAGGGGTGTTTGAATTTCTTTTTCTTCATATTCTAGTACCTTACTGAGTTCCAGAGCCGCCACTTCTCCGATCCTTTCAAGATTGCGGCGGAAGCGCATCCTCTCAGTTTGCACGATCTCATTGCGCAATTCTCCTACGAAATCAGATAGCAGGGAATATTTTTCACTCAGATTGATGACCATTAGCAGATGGATTGTTAAGTTTTTAAAAATACAACATTACCATTAAAACAGGTTCCGATGAAGCGTCTTGCCTGTTGCTTTTCATATCTGCCTAACTTTACCCGTATGTTATATAATGTGATCGGTTTGATGAGCGGCAGTTCGCTCGATGGTCTTGACATTGCGTATGTTCAACTGCAGGAGACCGCGGGAAGGTGGAACTTTGAGATCCTTCATGCAGATTGCTATCCTTATTCTTCAGAATGGGCATCGAGGTTGTCGGCCAGCATGTCGCTTTCTGCCATCGACTATCTGCAACTGCATTCAGATTACGGTCACTATACCGGCCAGCAGGTAAACCGTTTCATAAAAACCTACCAGCTAGAACACCAGGTTCACCTCGTGGCATCGCACGGTCATACCAGCTTTCATTACCCCGCCTCGCAGCTGACTGCTCAACTGGGCGATGGCGCTGCAATTGCGGCAGAGACAGGCCTGTCGGTGGTTTCAGACCTCCGCGCAATGGATGTGGCTTTTTTCGGACAGGGTGCCCCGCTGGTTCCGACAGGAGAAAAACACCTGCTTGGGCAATACAAATACCTGCTCAATATCGGTGGGATCGCAAATCTCTCCATCAAAAAAAACAACCAGTATTTTGCCTTCGATGTCTGCGCAGCAAACAGGGTGCTTAATATGTTAGTGGCTGAGCTGGGACTGGAGTATGACGATAACGGAAAGCTTGCCGCATCCGGAAGCCTTGATCCGGGATTGTTGCTGGAACTCAACAAACTTTCATATTACGGTCAGGGCTACCCGAAGTCCCTTGACAATGGGTTCGGTGTGGATACGGTCTTCCCTATAATCATCAAATACGCGCTGACAGTTCCCGATGCTTTGCATACTTATGCCGAGCATATTGCGGAACAGATATTTCATGCAGTAAAAAATATTTCCGGGGAGGAGGAAAGGCTACCTGCTGAAATGCTGATCACCGGCGGCGGCGCTTTCAACGGATTTCTTGTCGGCCGGCTGCAGCAATTGCTCGCAAGTCAGCAAATTACCATTGTTATACCCGGGAAAGAACTGATCCAGTACAAGGAAGCCCTGATCATGGGTCTGCTTGGCGTATTGAGATGGAGGGAAGAATATACGGTTATGTCATCCGTAACCGGCGCATCCCGAAACAGTATTGGCGGAGCATTATGGCTGGGTGGAGATGCCTGATAGCGTCAAAGACACAACATCTGATGACCTCGG
>JBDTEB010000513.1:0-8477 GCA_039922795.1 Chitinophagaceae bacterium | reverse complement strand
AACCGGCACGGCAGGTTGTACGCAAGGCCCGGCCCCCACGCGACAAAACCGGCACGGGGCGCACGCAAGGCCCCGCGCGCCCATGCGACAAAACCGGCACGACAGGTCGGACGCAAGGACCCGCGCGCCCACGCGACAAAACCTGCCCCGGCAGGGCGCACGCAAGGACCCGCGCCTACAAAGGGTTTCACCATCACAATACCGCCCTGATCAAATCTGATTCAAACCCCCGCGAAAGCAAAAACTGATAGAGCTTCTTCTTCTTCACAACCGTGCTGCCGGTGATCAGCGCTTCCTTCTTCTCCGCCACTTTTCGCAGAACAACGTCATAATCATCCATGTCAATCTGCTTCAGCGCCTTTTTAATGCTGTACTCACTAACTCCTTTTTGCTTTAACGCATATTTTATCTTTACCCTTCCCCAGTGTTTCATCCGGAATTTACCACCGGCATACATTATGGCAAACCGTTCCTCATTCAGGTAATTCTCTTCAATGAGTGTCGCCAGGAGCTCTCCAAGATCGACATTACTGATGCCCAGAGCGAATGCCTTGTCACGCACTTCCTGGTGACACCGCTCCTGGTAAGCACAGAACTCTTTCAGTTTCTGCAGAAGTTGCTCCCTTCCATAAGTTCTCCTCTGAGGCTTTTCCTCCATGTTATTCATCCTTGCAAAGGTAACTCCGCTGTCACCGGCAATTGTGAGGTTTTCGCCCTTTTTGCACCGGATAAAATCTAATTTACCGTGTAAAAAGGACGTCTCTGTTAGTCAAAATAGGTTAGTTTCGTCCATTCAATTTAACCATCTCGTCAAATGAAATTTATTGTCTCGTCGAACGCTTTGCTGAAGCACCTGCAACAAATCAATGGAGTAATTGCGGCAAATACGGTTCTCCCCATACTCGAAGATTTTTTGTTTGAAGTTGAAGCCAATAAGCTCACGGTAGTTGCGACCGACCTGGAAACAGTGATGCGCATTTCTATGGACATCGAATCCAAAGAGACCGGCAAGGTTTGTATCCCTGCAAGGATACTGATGGACTCTTTGAAGAATATTCCCGAACAGCCCCTGGCTTTTAATATCGAAAGCAATTTTGCCATCGAGATCACTACCGACAATGGTAAGTACAAGGTGATGGGTGAAAATCCTGACAATTTCCCCAAGGAGCCATCTGCAGACGATACCACTTCATTCACAATGACTTCAACGGCGCTGGTCACCGCCATCAATAAAACACTATTTGCCGTAAGCAGTGATGATCTTCGCCCTGCCATGACTGGTGTGTACTTCGATCTAAACGAAAAATATATCCAGTTTGTGGCTACTGATGCTCACCGTTTGATCCGATATAAAAGATCTGATGTGAGTTGTCCGCAGACCGATTCGTTTATCGTTCCAAAAAAACCATTGAACCTCCTCAAATCTTCTTTGCCAGACAATAATGATGAGCTGACGATCAATTACAATAAAAATCACTTTTTTGTTAAACACGGCACTACACATATGAGTTGCCGGTTGATAGATGCCCGTTTTCCCGACTATCGCGTGGTTATCCCTGTCGACAATCCCTACAAGCTCACCGTTGGCAAAGCTGATTTTCAAAGTGCCCTCAGACGGGTTAGTGTTTTCAGCAACAAAAGCACTAACCAGGTGGTACTTAGCATCCAGGGCAATGAGCTTCAGCTGATGGCGCAGGATGTCGATTTCGCTTTTGAAGGAACCGAACGAATGAAGTGCCAGTATGTGGGTGAAAATCTTTCGATCGCCTTTAACGCACGCTTTCTGGTGGAAATGCTGAATGCAGCCGACAGTAGCGAAGTAACCATTGAATTGTCTACTCCAACAAAAGCGGGTATCATCAAACCTTCCGAAAATGCTGAAGATGAAGAACTGCTGATCCTGGTTATGCCATTGATGCTCAACAGCTAGTCTAATCCAGCTCCGGAACCTGTTTCTTCAACTATGAAGTAATCTATTTTATGGAGTTCCTCCCGATCAGAGCCTACGATAATTACCTGGTAGCGAATATGAGGTTGACGATGTTACAGAATGAAAACATCGTTTGTTATCTGAAAGACGAGTACACCCTCACCATCGATCCACTGATGAATATAGCATTGGGTGGCATGAACCTGATGGTGAGTGCCATCCAGTTTTCGCGGGCAGAAGAAATTCTGGAGCAGGCGGATACCAATTACCTGCTCACCATTCCTTGTCCCCACTGTGGAGATTCTACCATACAAAAGCAGTCGGAAACGATAATTTACACCAACTTCAAAGACCGGCTTAAATCGATGCTGCTCACAGGCACCACGCAGAAAGTCAATAGTTTTTACCGATGCTCAAACTGCAGGAAGCAGTTTAAGGAATTGCCACCAGAAGATCAGTAGCTGCCTGCCTGCTAAAATTGTTGCCTTACGAATAGGTTTCTTGAATTCTGGTAACACATTTCCAGCTCACAGCGGATGCTGATATTTTTATGGGATCCTCGTATTTCCAAATATGCACAAGGTGCATTACCACTTCGAGCGACCATATAACGATCGTAATTACAGCAATATATTTTCGCTTTAGGACAGTATAATTTGAACCTTCAAATACGATGATCCCAGAAACCTCCGCTATGGATTGGACGTTTTGGATGATGCCTCGGATGAAAATATCCCATGCCTGCTAAAATTACCCTTCGATAAAGAAGTTAAAACAGATTATTGTTGCTGCTGCATTTCTACAAACTGACGATAAGAATTTTTCGTTTCCTTCGGTGATGGTTGTGGCGTAAGTGTCGAAGCAAGATCTTTCACCGTGCTGTGACCATCTTCATAACCGACAGTAACGCCCACTTCAAGCACCTGGTTGGAGGTGCCCTTATATGTGCCTTTCACTGGTGAACAATCCCTGAAATTTCTTCCAACGGCTAGTCGTACGTGCAAATCGTTGACGAGCATATTGTTGGTCGGGTCAAATCCTATCCATCCATTAAAAGGGATATAGGCTTCCACCCACGCGTGCGTTGCACCCTCGCCGCGCAGACCATGTTCATTCGGACAAACATATCCGCTTACATATCTTGCAGGAATTTTTATTATCCTCAGCATCGCCGATAAAATATGCGCGAAATCCTGGCAGACACCGGCTTTGAGTTTCCAGATTTCGTCCAGCGTCGTCTCCACATTTGTAATTCCCTTGATATAGCGGAAATGTTCATACACTTTTGTGTTAAGCCGTGAGGCTGCCTGCAGCGGAGTTATTTCCCCGTTCTTTTCTTCTTCCATAAGACTGATGATCTCGGGAAGCGTGTCGAAATATTCTACTTTAAGAAAGTCAAGAAATGCCACCTGCCCACAGATCGTTTCCAGATGTTTCCACTGCTCTTCTTTTGCAGTCAGGTCGCTGGGCTCTGGCCTCGGTTTGGTAATTACCTCGATGGTGGAATCAATTGATAATTCTTTGTGAGGAGCTATAGTTGTGAATGAACCGATCTCGTTGCCATAATAATCTTTATAGATTTCAACGCCTGGCTCACCGGTGATCACCAGGTCATGTTTCAGTACTTCCTGGAACTCGTCTTTTACAGGAAATAAAATGATCTGGTTAGCGCTGTCTTTTACAGGAGCCTCATAGGTATATTTCGTAACATGATGGATGTTGAATCTCGGCATTTGATTATCAATTTTACATATTTAACGGTCACAAATAAGCGAAGAACTTTTCATTCAGCGTTTTACCGATGCCATTTAATTGTTGTGTGATCTCACTGAGATATTTGTGAATCCCATACTGAATAATGGAATCTGCGGTTGAATACTGTACCCTGCTCGCCAGTTTACCGATCATAAATTCAACCTGGTTAAAATTAACGGTATTGCGTTCGCTCTTCAGTTTTTTAAAATAGATCTGAAGTCGCGATACGGAGTAGGAAACCGAACGGGGAAACTGCTCATTCAGCACGATCATCTCCACAATGTTTTTCGCTTCGAAACCACTGCGATAGGTTTTTAAATACAACTGAAACCCGGCTATCGAAAGCAGCAGGTTTTTCCAATAAATATTCTCGGGGGTTTTATTCGCCTCGTTATCCTGTACACTGTATATTGCGTTGAGTATGTCTGAGCTCTGTATTCCTCTTTCAAGATGTTTCCCGATATTCAAAAATGCATTTCCTTCGCCTCTCGCCATAGTAATATCTGCTGTTCCATAATACAAAACACATTGCTGGATTAACTCATCAAGTACGGTGACCGGATCTTCAGTTTCAAGGCGCTGGACCAGGCTTTCTTTCCTGATCAAATGGTAGAAATCATTTAATGACTGCCAGAGTTCTTTTGAAATATGATCCTGGATGCTTCTTGCGTTTTCCCTGGCAAGCCTTACGATATTATACACCGAATTCTGGTTTTCCCTGTCGAGAACCATGAATAACAATACCTCCCTGCTCTCGTTAGGGAAACTTTCTACTTCCGCAGATTCGAGATAAGAAAATATCTTTAATACAGGTTTCCAGGAGAATTCCATGAAGTCGTCCTGCGAAGTGGCGTAGTTCATCTTCAGCATACGAAGCATGCCATCGCTTCTTTCCATGTTTCTGCTCATCCAGAACAAACTATCTGCAACCCGGCTTAACATGTATCTTTTTGTTTTGTGTTACTCCCGGAGCACGGGCTATTGTATTTCGACCTTTTTTCGACCATTTATTATTTGATTTCTTTACTATCCGGCCAACACCCAGGTATCTTTGCTGCCACCGCCCTGTGATGAGTTTACAATCAGCGAACCCTCACGAAGTGCAACCCTGGTAAGACCGCCGGGGACTATTTCTATTCCGTCTGGCCCACAAAGAGCATAAGGTCTCAGGTCAATGCGCCTTGGCTGCATGCGACCATTCAGATAACAGGGTGCGGAAGAAAGACTGATCGTTGGTTGGGCAATGAACTGCCTCGGGTCTTTCCGGATCTCTGCCTTGTAGTGAATAATCTCTTCTTCCGTTGCTGTATAGCCCATCAGCATACCATACCCGCCACTTTCATTGGTTTTCTTTATCACCATTTTATTGATGTTCGCAAAAACATATTCCATCTCGTCACGGTTGCTAAGGCGGTAGGTTGGAACGTTTTTCAGAATCGGTTCTTCATTCAGATAATATCTGATCATCGCCGGCACGTATGTGTACACGGCCTTGTCATCTGCAACACCGTTGCCTGTTGCATTGACTATCGCCACATTGCCTTTGCGATAAGCACTCATAAGGCCGGCTACGCCCAAAAGGCTGTTTTGGTTAAACACCAGCGGATCAATAAATTCGTCATCAACACGACGATAAATCACATCGACCGGTTCAAGACCAGTCGTCGTCTTCATAAATACACGGTGGTTGTCTACTACGAGATCTCGTCCTTCCACAAGTTCTATTCCCATCAGCCTGGCGAGTGTACTGTGCTCGAAATAGGCTGAGTTGTAGATGCCCGGCGTGAGCAAAACAATATTCGGATTGGCCGTTTGCCGTGGTGAAAGTGATACAAGATTCTTGTGGAGGATGTTGGGATACTCTGTAACCGTGCGCACATTGTTTTTTGGAAGCAGGTCGGGGAAGAGGCGTTTTGTAATCTCGCGGTTCTCCAGCATATAACTCACCCCGCTTGGTGTACGCAGATTATCTTCCAGCACATACATCGAACCGTCGCTATCGCGAATCAGGTCAATGCCGGCCACATGAACATATATATCATAGGGAACGGAAAATCCATGCATCTCTCTTAAAAAGTGCGGGCAGCTGTAAACCATGTCTGCCGGAACAACTTCATCCTTGATGATGAATTGTTCGTTGTATACATCCTTCAAAAAAAGATTGAGTGCTTTGAGTCTTTGTTTGATTCCCTTCTCGATAAATTCCCATTCGGCAGAAGTGATGATTCTTGGAATGATGTCAAAGGGAAAAATCTTTTCAATGCCTTCGCCACTGCTATAAACGGTAAACGTAATGCCCTGGCTCATAAACAGCCCTTTGGCCTGCTCCTCCTTTTTATTTAATTCCTCGATGCTAAGCTGCTGGAGAAACCCCACCACGGACTCATATTGATGTCGTACGGCATTACCATCAAACATTTCATCCCATGTATTATTATCCGGTGTGTAACTTGCCAGTATTTCATTCGTTTGCATAAATAGACATTATTCAGTCATATTTTGATTACTATATTTTAAAAATCATGCTTTTCAAATATAACAAAACCGGTTTATCAACACTGTGCTTTTTTAATTGAAACATTTCCAAATTCTATATATTTAATTTATGAGATTTCTTGCGATGATTCCCGCTCGCTATGCCGCCACCCGGTTTCCCGCCAAATTGATGCAGCTGCTTGGCGACAAACCCGTGATCGTACATACCTATTTGAATACTGTTGCTACCGGCCTATTCGATGATGTGATGGTTGTAACGGACAGCCAGTTAATTTTTGATACCATTGTTTCGTACGGAGGCAAAGCAATCATGAGTAAAAAATCTCACGAAAGCGGGAGCGACCGAATAGCAGAAGCGATAGATAATATGGATGTTGAGATCGTAGTAAATGTGCAGGGCGATGAACCTTTTGTGCAGAAAAAACCGCTGGAGTCTTTGCTGTCCCTTTTTGCTGACGACGGCAAAAAAGATGTGCAGGTAGCATCGCTGATGCAGGAGCTACACGAAACGAAATATATTGAAGATCCCAATTACGTGAAAGTGGTCGTTGATAAAAATATGAATGCCCTGCTTTTTAGCAGAAGCATGGTTCCTTACCCACGCAACACCGACAATCATCACACATACTTCGAGCACATAGGGATCTATGCTTTCAGAAAAGAAGCATTGATGAAATTTACCAACTGGGACATTACACCGCTGGAGTCGGTAGAAAAAATCGAATGTCTTCGTTATCTCGAACACGGCGTCCCGATCAAAATGCTCGTTACCAAATATATGGGCGTTGAGATAGACACACCGGAAGACCTGGAAAGAGCCGCAAAACTTTTGTAGTTTCCACGCTGGTTAGGGGAACGAAAATTTTTGCTTTAAACTTAGTTTGCCATACATGAGTAATCCACTTTGGGGTATCGACCTGGGCGGTACCAAAATCGAGGGAGTAATCCTTCCTTCTACAAATGATGTTCGTCCGCTGATTCGGGTAAGGGTGCCAACTGAGGCCAGCAAAGGCTATGAACACGTGCTGGATCAGATCAAAGTGTTGGTGGAAGAAATGAAAAAGCAATCGGGGCTAAGCCCTGAAAAGATTGGCGTGGGCACGCCCGGAGTTCTGGACCCGCTGACACAGACCATGAAAAACTGCAACACCACAAGCCTCAACAACAAACCTCTTGAGAAAGACCTGCAGGCGAAACTGAAGCTGCCGGTGAGCCTTGCAAACGACGCTAACTGCTTTGCACTGGCTGAAACCGCCTGGGGGGTGGTAAAACAAAAAAATCTTGCGTCACGGGTTGTTTTTGGCGTGATCATGGGAACCGGCGTTGGCGGCGGACTGGTGCTTGATGGCAGGATCTGGAACGGGTTTCATGGGATTGCTGGTGAATGGGGCCATAATTTCCTGGATGAATCTGGTGGGCCGTGTTACTGCGGCAGAACGGGTTGTGTGGAAACGATCTTGTCTGGTCCCGCCCTCGAACGATATTATACCCGCCTCACAGATCAGAATATGAGCCTCAAACAGATTGCCGAAAACTACACAAACGGGAAAGATGAAGCGGCCCAGCAAACTATGGAAAGGCTGGCGTACTTCTTCGGTAAAGGCATCGCATCGGTCATTAATGTGCTGGACCCCGATGTAATCGTGATAGGAGGGGGAGTGGGAAATATCCGTTTTCTTGAACTGGCTAAACCTTCGCTGGAAAAATTTATTTTCAACAGCAGGGTAGATACCCCGATTGTTCGCCCCGTACTTGGCGACAGCGCCGGAGTTTTTGGAGCGGCGGCGCTGACTGTTTGATTTTTAGTTTCGATAATTTTTTATTGCGCCTTTACATGGGTGATGATAAATATCTTTGGCGCTCTTTTTTTAAAATAATACTATGAAGTTTCGCAACTTTAAAATGGTTGGATATGTGGTCTATGGCCGTGGCTGCTTTGATCAGCTGGATGAGATCATTGCTCCTCAAAGAAAACGCAACCTTCCGATGGTCTTCCTGCTGGATCACTTTTTCGAGAACAAGCCGCTGGTTTCAAGGATCCCCCTTCGCGGGAATGACAAGATCATATACGCAGATGTAAGCCACGAGCCCAAAACATCCCAGGTAGATAAGCTCGCCCAGCAACTAAAAGATGAGTTTGGAAGCATCAGTGGCGTGATCGGAATAGGCGGCGGCTCTGCCATGGACCTCGCAAAAGCCGTTAGCCTGATGATGACAAACTCCGGCAGTGCGGCCGATTACCAGGGCTGGGACCTTGTTCGCGTTCCAGGTGTTTACAAAGCCGGAATACCCACCC
>JBDTEB010000512.1:0-4490 GCA_039922795.1 Chitinophagaceae bacterium | reverse complement strand
GATTAATGGTGAGGCAATTTATGGCACACGCCCCTGGAAAATGTATGGCGAGGGACCCACAAATAACAGAGCAGGAGAATATACCGAGAGAGAAGATAAGCCATTTCATTATACCGCTGAGGATATCCGATTCACCACCAAAGGTGAAACCCTTTATGCCATTGCTTTAGACTGGCCTGAAGATGGTATGCTAAAAATACAATCACTCGGAAAAGGAAAAGATACAAGGATCATCAAATCTGTTCAGTTGCTCGGGCACGAAGGTGAATTAAAATTCACTCGTGACAATGATAGCCTCATCGTTACCCTGCCTGCATCCAAGCCATGTAAATATGCTTATGCGCTGAAAATTAATTGAAAAGATATCTATTAAATGTGGCGGAAAACTTATGGCATTTACCCTAGGGCAAATCTGAAATTGTCTCTAAAGTTCCTGCGATCAATTTCTCCATTGACGCAGATGCATTCGTAGAAAACTCTTTCGATATTCTATTCGCCACGATCGAACTCAGGCTCAGACAATGATGCCCCAGCAATTTCCCCAGTCCATAAATTCCTGCTGTTTCCATTTCAAAATTTGCGATCCGGTGGGCGCCAAAACTGAATTGCGTGAGGTGATCGATCAGTGCCGGATTGCTTAATCCGAGGCGGAGGATCCTTCCCTGCGGACCATAAAATCCCGGGCAGGTCACTGTTATGCCATGATGGATGTCCTGTACGAAGTGTTTTATGAGCGAAGCACTCGCGCTTGCGATATAGGGTTGGGCGAACTGGGCATGCAGTTGCGTTTGGGTTACGAAAGATTGCACCAGTTGTTGTTCCTCTTCATTGTTGTCGTTGCGGTAGAAATTCAGCAGATTGTCGATGCCAAGTCCGTGGGAGGAGGCCACCACGCTATCTACCGGTATGTCTTTTTGCAGGGATCCAGCTGTGCCGATACGGATGATCTGCAGTTGGGTGAGGGTTTCCCTAATGGTTCGGGTGTGGAGGTCGATGTTTACCAGGGCGTCAAGCTCGTTGAGGACGATGTCGATATTGTCGGTGCCGATGCCAGTGGAAACGACGGACAGGCGTTTATTTCCCATCATTCCGGTGTGGGTGACAAACTCGCGGTGATGTCGCTGGTATTCTATTTTGTCGAAATGTTTGCTCACTTCCCTTACGCGGTCCGGGTCTCCGACGGTGATTATGGTACCTGCCAGTTCTTCGGGCAGCAGGTCTAGATGGTAGACCGCGCCGCGGCTATTGAGGATAAGTTCGGAAGGAGCAATGGGTTGCATGATGGAAGATATTAAAGAGGAAGCTATTTAAAATAGGGGATAGGTCAAAATGGATTTTCTTAAGAGGGGAACTTTTGTTAGTTTCGCAGTCTCAAAAAAGGTCCTGTGGCCGAGTGGCTAGGCAAAGCTCTGCAAAAGCTTCTACAGCGGTTCGAATCCGCTCGGGACCTCATAAAGTCTTCAATGAATTGATTTGCAATTTGTTGAAGACTTTCTTGTTTCCAACAGGTTTGGTGAAAGAAGATTTTGCTGTTTATCATCGTAGTAGACTGCCGTAGTTCAGGGTTTGTGTATTACATTCAGCCAAAGCATTTGCGTGGCATTTTCAAATCCAAAAGAATCGGAACCACAGATAGTAAGTTTTATTGAGAGGACACTGATCGATACAATGTTCTCAACCCGGGGAAGGTTGGTTATCTTCCTGATCATATTATATCTGCATTTTGCAGCAGTGCCAGTTATAACATTATTATCTGGGTATACATACCCGGATACCTATAATGGACTCACGCAAAAAATTGCGGATGAAAATTCGTCTGCGGTTTCGGTTGCCTTCGTAAAATATTCATTGGCAATTATTCTGATTTTTATGTCGCCCGCAGAAAAGTTGGGCCATCGGGTTTTCGCCAAATACCTTGTACTTATTGGTTTGTTTTTCTTGTGGTTCATTTTTAGTTTTCTTTCCGCGTCATCAGATCAGTCTCAAAATGATGCAAAACTTATCGCCAAATCGTTCCAAGAAAACAAAATGTCCATCTACGGCAATGTTATCTATACCTCTTATAAAAAATCTGTACCCTTCCAAAGACAACTTCCTGTTTTGACAGCAGAAAAATTATCACCGGAAACAGACGGCTATATAATTATAGTACAAACCAGTGATTCCTGTTATAGAGATATAGGCCTGGAGCGTATTTACCAAAATTTCAACGACTTCACTTTTGACAGAGATCAACCAACCAATGTTCCAAACAGAAATCCCAATATTCCACGCTGCCTCCGCTTTATTATCGACTTCCCGCCTTCTCTTAAAACACTTCCTGAACTTCCCGTTCAGGGAAAGTTTGTAACGATAATGTATGACCCTTTTGAGAAGGAAATGCAATTGTCGATGAACTCAGTTACAGCCAGAACTCCCGTTCTGGACAGTATTCCTGTAGACAGATAAAAAAGTGGATAAATCTCCTCCCACCTCTCTCACAACAATAATTTTTTTATCAATCATTTAGGCTATTTTAGCTGAATACTGCCATCTTGGAAACGGATTATAATAAAGCCATAGTATTATTCCATTCGAAAAACTAAAACTTGCCTAATGAGAAACCGATTGCTTACGAGGTTCAGGATACTCCTGCCCGTCATTACTCTTGTATTTTTGCTCCCCTGGTCCATTACCCTGGCTCAAACGGTCGGAATCCCCATTCAAGGGACGGTGACGGGTGAACAAAATGAACCGCTGCCCGGAACTTCGGTCAAGATAAAAAACGGCAGGGCCGGAATCAGTACTGACGCCAATGGAAAATTTTCACTCAGGGCGCCATCCAGCTCTTCGGTTCTCGTTTTCTCTTACTCCGGCTACGCCACGCAGGAAGTCGCCGTAGGAAATCAAACCACCATCAACGTACAACTTAAGCTCGATGCATCATCATTAAGCGATGTGGTAGTGGTTGGCTATGGTACGGCAAGAAAAAAAGACTTAACCGGTGCGGTGTCATCGGTGTCAGCAAAAGACTTTAATAAAGGCAATTTTACCTCTCCCGATCAATTGATCCAGGGAAAAGTTGCTGGTGTACAGATCATCAATAACAGCGGCCAGCCCGGGGGAGCGGCAACTATAAAAATCAGGGGCAACTCGGCAATTACAGGAAGCGGCCTGCCGTTATTTGTAGTGGACGGCGTTCCGCTGGACAACCGCTCTGCAAGACCCGGACTCAACGCCAACGGTCTCGGAAACACTCCCGGCGGCAATCCTTTAAATTTTATCAATCCCAATGACATCGCATCGATGGAGGTTTTAAAAGATGCTTCGGCCACGGCCATCTATGGGTCGCGCGCCGCTTACGGCGTCGTTATCATCAATACAAAAAGAGGTCAGTCGGGGCAGCCCAAACTTGACGTGGGAATGTCTGTGGGAACTTCATCGATATTCCGAAAGGTCAAGATCCTCGATGCCGCTCAGTATCGCGCGGCCATCCCTTATTATGGTGTAAGCGCACTCAATGACAGGGGTGCAAGCGTTGATGGTTTCGGATCTATTTTAAGAAAAGCCTTGCAGCAGAATTACTCCGTTGCCATCAGCGGTGGTACCGATAACGCCCGCTACAGGCTCTCTGCTGGTTATCAGAACCAGGAAGGTATCGTTAAGAAAACAGGATTTAAAAAGTACAGCACCAACTTCTCCACCAACTTCAAATTTCTTGAAAGCAAGAAACTGGGACTGGATTTTAACCTTACAACCAGTCAGTATCTCGAAAATATCGCACCCATCACGAACGACGCAGGCGCGACCGGAAGCCTTATCCAGCATGGATTACAATGGAACCCCACCGACTCCTTATATAAAGCCAATGGCAGCCTGAACATTAAGGCAGGCACCGTGGTAAATCCGATCGCTATGTCGGATGCCTACAACGACATATCCAAGGTCTCTACGGTATTGGCCAGCATTTCTCCCTACTATAAATTTAATAATTGGCTGGAATATCGGATGCTTTACAGCATCAACTACGCTTCTGGTGTCAGAAGGGCTTCGATCCGCCAGGATATTAACATTGCTTCTACACAGAATCGCGGTTGGGCCAGCATCAGCAATAATGAACTGATCACCCAACAGGCAACCCACACCCTGAGCTTCAACAAGAAAATCGCGACAGATCTGAACCTCAATGCCGTTGCAGGTTATGAGTACATGAAATATACCAGCAAGGGCGCTGCCATGAGTGCCCTCGGACCTACAACGGGATATGGTAATTACGGACTGGACTATACAAACTATATCCAGTATTCGGCCACCGCCGGTCGCTCCATTTCTTCCTTTGTTGATCCTACAAATGAACTGCAATCCTATTTCGGAAGAGCCATCCTTAATTTCAAAGACAAGTATCTGGTTACCGCCACCTTCAGGGCAGATGGTTCGAGCAAATTTGGTAAGAATAGTGCCTATGGCTATTTCCCTTCCTTCTCGGCAGCTTGGAATATAAGCCAGGAAAG
>JBDTEB010000511.1:0-5929 GCA_039922795.1 Chitinophagaceae bacterium | reverse complement strand
ATATCGCGGTTTATACAGATCGAGGATCTTTCTTCTTCCCAATGTGGCATTACCACTGATGGAGAAATTTACCTGACCGACACTGGAAGCATAGGTCACAATACCTTCCACCCCTTCCGTTTTTTCTGAATTAAGGTTTTCAAGAGGCAGCGTGTATCCGACTTCACTTGGCACCAGCACATCGTAACGTGCCGCAGGTATGCCACTCAGTTCGCGTTGAAATACATCAAATTCGGCCGTCAATTTATTATTGAACAAACCAATATCCATACCTATGTTCTTTGACGTACTGGTTACCCAGGTAATATTGGTTATTGGTAATCCGCGTATAGCGATGCCCGTGGTAAGAACTCCCGGATCAAAAACATAATTCCCGGAATTATAGGTGCCCCCGGAAAGGTAATCGAACGGATTTATTCCTCGTTCCTGCCCTGTTCTACCCCAGGATGCACGCAGCTTCAGATTGCTTACAACAGGTACGGCGCGTTTGAAGAAGTCTTCTTCCGAGATCCGCCATCCTGCGGAAATTCCGGGAAATAACCCAAACCTTCTTCCCGGTCCGTAGAGATAGGTTCCGTCATATCTTCCCAGCACCTCCAGCAAATATTTTTGTTTGTAATTGTAATTAAACCGACCGATAAAAGAGGCTCTCTTGGTTAGCGTATATGAATCTGACAGCCCGTTTACATCGAGCAAACTGATGATCGGGCTATAATTGGTGGGAGGAAGCGAATTGATATTGATCGTCTGGTCCTGGGCATCGGCATATTCGTATGCTGCGAGGCCGGATACCTCATGATTGCCAAAGCTCTTGTTGTAATTGATCTGCAATTGTGCAAACTGTTCCTTTATTTCTTCCCTGCTTTTATTTCTCAACGCGAGGTTAAAAGGAAAGGGATTATAGGTGTCTGTCGCAGGAGCATACGTATAGGTGTTGAAATTCTTGCGATAGAGTTCGTTTTTGTTTTGCTTGTAATTATAGGAATAGGTTGCCTTGGCCGATAACCCGAATGGCAACTGCAGGGTGGTGTAAAATATGCTGCCGAAATTGTTCCAGATATTGTCTTCCGATCCGATCAGGTTCTGATCATACAACAGCGGGTTACGGGAGGGATTATTCAGGTTCGCATTGATATAGTTAGGATTATCGTTGGCGTAAAGGTGTTCGGTAGGCCACATGGTGAGGATCGCCAAAAATGGATTATCAAAAGTATTTCCTGCGCCTGTTGTGGAGGCCACATTATGCCGGGCTTCGATGCGCCCGCTTAGCTGTGCACCTACTTTTAACCCTTTTACAACGGATCCTTCAATATTTGCCTGGAAGTTTGATCTTTTGAAATTGTATTGTTTCAGTATGGCGTCTTGTTTTATAGTGCCGATGGACAAATAATAATTCAGCTTATCCGTTCCACCGCTGGTGCTGAGGTTTACATATTTCTGCGGAGCATTTTTTTGAATGATGAAGTCTTTGTAATTCATGCCCTGGAAACCGGGTTCGGTTCCCTGTTTCCATTTTGCAAGGATATCCGGAGTTGTGCTTGGCGTTTGCCCTGCATTTTGTTCGGCCTCTGCGAGTGCACGAACATAATCGCCGGCACTCGAAGGAGTCATGTACCGGGTAACATTTTGCAACCCGAAATAACTGCTGAGGGTGGTCGTATTCTTCTGGGAAGCCTTTCCCTTTTTTGTTGTGACCAGCACCACTCCGTTGGATGCTCTGAAACCATAAATCGAGGCGGCCGCATCTTTCAATACCGATATATTTTCGATGTCTTCCAGGCCGATATTATTAAACTGTCCCTCACTCTGCGGAACCCCATCGATAACGTACAATGGCGTACCCATGTTTCGGATCTGCAGCGCAGTTGATGCCCCTGGCCTTCCCGTTGTCTGGCGTGCCGTGACGCCTTGTATTTTTCCAACCAGCGCACCCGAAGTGGTTACCGACGGTGTGCGCACCAGGTCGGAGGATTTTATTGAACTAACGGCACCGGTTAGACTGCCTTTTCTCTGCGTTCCGTATCCGACAACAACTACATCGTTCAGCCGTTCGTTTGACTGCACCATGTTTACATTGACAACGTTTTCATTGTCTGTCTTTCTTTCTACGCCCGAAAAACCGACGGAAGAAAAAACCAGTATAGAACCCGGCGCAGCGCGGATGGCATACTTTCCATCCTGGTTTGTCTGGCTGCTGACAGCAGAACCCTTTACGGTAACTGTTGCACCAACTAAAACGCTATCGCCACTGGAAACGGTACCCGTTATGGTTTTCTGCGCGAAAAGACCTGAATAAATTACCAGTGAAAAAACAAGGAAGAGAACCTGTTTGCCAATCCCGGGAGGGGAGGCAAAACGCAGAAAACCGTCAGGAAAGCTCTTAAGCCCGAGCAATCGTACTTTCATGGCAAGAATGTTTTGGTTATTAATAAAAAGTGATCGCAGCCGTCTATCTAAATCTTTGAGATCGACTATTTTTTTACAACTTCTATTTGTCCGTTTTGACGGATATCTTCCGAGGAGCTCCCTATCATGATATCAAACATGCCTGGTTCCACTATAAATCCATGCGTTTTTTCGTCGTAAAATGCCAGCTTGTTCGCCGGTATAATGAAAGTCAGCGTTTTCTTTTCTCCGGGGTTCAGGGTAACCCGTTGAAATCCCCTCAACTCCTTGCCCGGCCTTTTTACACTGCAAACGACATCATGCACATAAAGCTGAGCTACTTCGTCACCTTTGACTTTTCCGGTGTTACTCACGGTTACGCTCACACTAAAGTTTTCCTTATCGCTGATCTTTTTTACCGGGATTTTAAAATCGCTGTATTTAAAAGTCGTATAACTCAGGCCATGACCGAAAGGGAATAGCGGTTTGCCATTGAGATACATGTAAGTAAAACCTTTTGTAACGTCGTATTCATCAACTGATGGAACCTGAGCCGCATCTGCATATACCGTGAGTGGCAATTTGCCACCGGGGTTTACATTTCCAAAGAGGATATCCGCGATGGCGTTTCCACCTTCTTCTCCTGCCCACCAGGCCTCAAGCATAGCCGCCGCTTTTTCTTTAATTACCGGTACGGTGAGCGGACCGGCATTCATTTCGACGACGATCGTTCTCGCGTTTGCAGCCATAACAGCCTCGATCAACTGCTCCTGCGCCCCGGGTAAACCCAGTGAGTTACGGTCACGGCCCTCAGCCTCTACATCCAGGGTGGTACCCGCAAAAACGATGACGACATCTGCTTTCTTTGCTACATCAACGGCCTGCTGAAACTGCCGTTTTGTTTCCTGCACAAGCGCTTCGGTACTGTCTTTGCGGGAAATGATGGTTGTGCCTTTTGCATAAATTATTTCGATGCCCGACCCTGCGCGGTTTTTGATTCCCTGCAATGGGGTCACCGGGTCCGTTACTTTTCCGCTATACCCGCCTGCTGTAAAAAGATCGGCATGGGGACCAATCACGGCTATCGTCTTTATTTTTTTTCTATCCAGCGGCAGTGTCTTATTCCTGTTGGTTAAGAGAACCATCGATTGCTGCGCGAGTTTTAATGCCAGCTGCCGATGGGCAGCATTTCCAATTACATCGGGTGAAATTTTGCTGTAGGGAACCATGGAGGCAGGGTCAAACTCGCCTAAAAGAAACCTGTCACGCAACACACGAAACAGCGCGTCATCGAGCCTTTTTTCTGGAAGCAGCCCGGCTTTAACCGCAGCCGGGATATACTGCATGAATTCCTTGTCAGAAAAATCGCAACCCGCATTGAGTGACTGTGCGACGGCATCTTCAAAACTCATTTTGCCTTTCTCATGCCCTTTCACCATGGAGTTTACACCCCCGAGATCGGACACTACAAAACCCTTAAAACCCCATTGCTCTTTTAAGATAGTCGTAAGAAGTAATTTATTGATATTATTCGGCACCCCATTGATCGCATTATAGGAGGCCATTACCGATTGCGCATTTCCTTCGATGATACAGTCTTTAAAATGCGGAAGCCAGAACTCATGCAACATGCGTTCACTCACTTCTGCTGACAGTGCCTGCCTGTTTCTTTCCACGTTATTTACCGCGAAATGTTTTAGCGTGGCGACCAGTTTCAGGTATTTGGGGTCGTTTCCCTGCAGACCTTTTACATAACTCACTCCCATCCGGCCCGTTAGAAAAGGATCTTCTCCGTAACACTCGTTTATACGCCCCCAGTAAGGGTTTCGACTTACATTGATCACAGGGGCCCGGTACATCAGCCCCTTTTTCTCACCGGGGAATGTAGAGTCATTATGCCAGCCATTATAAATTGCGCGGGCCTCATCGGAAGTAGCAGTTGCCACTTCATGCACAAGACTGGTATCCCAGGTTGCTGCCATCGCTATGGACACGGGAAACATTGTGGTCGGCCTGTCCCACCAAACACCATGCAGCGCCTGGTTCCAGCCATCTGAACGAATATTTAAACGAGATATTAACGGCCCACGATGGTTTAATAAAATGGCTTTTTCTTCCAGACTCAGTATTGATATCAGGTTCAATACCCTTTCTTCGACCGGCTTTGAAACGTCAAGATACAAGGCAGTCTTTTCGGTGATTTGAGCATAGCCGGCGATCGCATGTAGCAATAATAGGCAAAGCGGCAAAAATCTTCCTGTAAAGCGTGAAGTATTCATATTCATATGGCATTTAAACTTGAAAACAGCTAGGTTACAATGGCCAGGGTACTGCATCTGCAGGTACGGAGCGCAGTCGGCACCCGATGACCGGTATAAATATTTCTCTATCTCGTACTTAAGGAATAGGACCGCCCGAAGATGCTCATCGCCAGTTCGGTGCGACCGGCACCCATCAGACCGGCGAAACCGACGATTTCGCCCCGCCGAACTTTGAAATTCGAGCCTTTGCAGACCAGTCGCTCGTGGGCCAGCGGATGCTGCACCGTCCAGTTCCGAACTTCGAACATGGTCTCGCCGACATTCGGGGTGTGGTCCGGGAAGCGGCTCTCCAGTGAGCGACCGACCATCCCGCGGATGATCCGATCCTCATCCACTCCGTCACCCTTGACATCAAGGGTCTCCACGGCTTTACCGTCCCTGATGATCGTAATCGAATCAGCGATCTGCTCGATCTCGTTCAGCTTGTGCGAGATGATGATCGAGCTGATTCCCTTCCCCTTCAGGCCTCGGATGAGATCGAGCAGATGTTGGGAATCGGATTCGTTCAGGGCCGCGGTCGGCTCATCCAGGATCAGCAACTTCACCGATTTGTTCAGCGCCTTGGCAATTTCCACCAACTGCTGCTTACCGACACCGATTGACTTGATCTGGCTGTCCGGGTCATCGCGCAGGCCAACCCTGGCCAGCAGTTCAATGGCCTTTTTCTTCGCCTCTGACCAGTTAATGATGCCAAATCGTGACGGTTCGTTACCCAGAAAGATGTTCTCGGTGACCGAAAGCTCCGGGATCAGCGCAAGTTCCTGGTGGATGATGACGATGCCGGCTGCCTCACTGGACCGGATGTCCTTGAACTGGCATACCTCGCCCTGATAGACGATATCGCCGTCATAACTGCCGTAGGGGTAAACGCCGGAGAGAACCTTCATCAGGGTGGACTTCCCGGCGCCGTTCTCACCGCAGATGGCGTGAATCTCACCGGCCTTCACGTTCAGTGAAACTTCCGAGAGTGCCTTGACACCAGGGAATTCCTTGGTAATCGATCGCATCTCGAGGATGTGGGGCTCACCGGCCATCTTGCACCCCCAGGAAACTGGTGGTGTGGCGGAGTGTGACTGTCACGCGGACTCCCTTGGGGCCGACTTCTCTGTCGTCTGGGTGAACAATTCATAGGACATGCGTTTTCTTGCTGGCAAGCGATGTGCTGGCCATGTGACGGTCTATGTGACCGGTCACATTGCTTGCAACAAGTTAGCGCCGTTGAC
>JBDTEB010000510.1:0-2933 GCA_039922795.1 Chitinophagaceae bacterium | reverse complement strand
CGTTTTTTACGTTGGCTGGATGATGGTCGCCACGGTGGCCTGCATCTCTGCATGGCTGGTTTCATTGGGCTGGTCAGGGGGAGGATTATCCCAACCTGCCTGGACAATGATCATGATCGCTGTGGCCGGATTAATCTACATCTATCTCGTTCAAAAAAGAAATTTTCGCGAGGCTGCACTGGTTGGCATATGGGCCTTTATCGCCATAGCTGTCAGGCAGTGGGAAGATCACAGGAATATTGCCTTTACGGCCATCGCAGTCTCGGTGATTCTTTTCGTAGTGGTGGCGATTCATGGAAACAAACACAGTTATTATGCTCCTTATGCAAAAATTAAACGAGGAGAATGGAAATAAGCGCCTGTTATTTTCCCGATCCGCACCGGTAAGGGGGGACAAAACAAATTATGCAAATGCAGGTTCCACAGTCTGTTTCTACAAAAATATCCATGGCGGCAATCGCCGCGATCGGTTGGTTTGGCATCATCTTTCAATACTACATTGCCACAGCTACCCCGGCAAATTTCTTCAGTTTTTTTACGATCGAATCTAACCTGCTGATCGCAGCATCGTTTACAATACTGTTGATTGCGCCCCATACTTCTGCAGGTCGTTTTTTCGCAACAGCCACCTTCCAGTCAGCTCTTGCCTTGTATATCGTAGTTGTAGGATTGGTCTACAACACCGTGTTGAGGGGGCTGTCACACCTGGAAGGCATGAGCTTGCTTGTTGATACGATACTGCATGTTATAACGCCTGCAGCCTATTACCTGTACTGGCTGGTTTTTATTCCGAAAGGCAGCCTGGTTTGGAAAGACGCTATGTCGTGGTTGTGGTTCCCTGTTGCTTATCTGGTGTATTCAATGGTAAGAGGTCCGATTGTGGGATGGTATCCTTATCCCTTTCTTCACGCAGAAAAGCTTGGATACCCAACGGTAATGGTCAACATTTTGGCAATGATCCTGGTTTTTTTTATTGGGTCCCTGATACTGATAGCGATTAAACGCAAACCCGGGATTAAATAATAGTTCTTTTTTCGGGCCTGTCACTTTTACGGCACCAGGTTCTTTCGTCCAAATGGCCATTATTTTTCTTCAGACCCGACTGTTTAAAAATCCTGTTCTTCTTTAAAGGCCTTCACCGCTGACTCCCTAACTCTCTCCTGCATTTTGTCGGTATATGGCGTTCCTTCGGTAATCCATTTTTCTGCCGGTTTGCCAAGCAGGTAATAGTCGAAGAAAGCTTTTTGTCTTTTCTGATAGTCTATCTGATCATCCTTTTTTGTGAAATTGTGATTTTCATCTGCATAAACGAGCAGGATCATTGGCTTTTGCATGCGACGCATCGTACTGTACATTTCAATGCCCTGGTGCCAGTCAACGGCACCGTCTTTATCACCAAATGTCACCAGCAGCGGTGTATTAATTTTCGCTGCGTTAAACATGGGTGAATTACGAATATGGTCATCCATTCTCTCATACCATGGTCCTGAAAATCTTCCCTGGCTGGTTTCAAAAATTTTGGAATCAGGTGTTCCGCTATTCCAGTAAATGGAATTCGACATGCTAATGAGGTTAGTCAGCGGCGCACCCGCTATGGCTGCATGAAACAGGTTGGTCTGGGTGATGATGAATGAAGTTTGATACGCACCCCAGCTATGCCCCATTATGCCGATTTTCGAGGTATCGATCATCCCTGTTTTTATCACTTCTTCCACGGCTGGTACCACGCAATTAACAGCGCTTATACCGGGTTCATTCGTTTCATATACTATGTCTGGCCGGAATACAAAATACCCATCGGTTGTAAAATTGGACGTATTATAAGCGCCGCGACGTGATGGTGAAGTATAGGTGTGTACGGTATTGGAAAGAATTTCATAGATATAGACGATCATCGGGTATTTCTTACCTGCCTGGTAGTTGGCCGGATAAAAAAGTGCTCCCTGTAATTTCTTTCCTTTTGTATTGGTGAAATTTACGAGTTCACTTTTTCCCCAGTAGAAATCCTTCTGCTGCGGGTTGGTTCGCGCGATTTGTTTTTCATCTTTGAAATTCTCCGAAATGTATAGCGAGGGAGACTTATCATAATCCTGCTTTACATACGTGTACACATCTGCATCTTTTGCTTTTGTAATCCTGTTGATCATCAGGTTCTCAAAAACAAGTTTCTCCATCTTGTCTTTGGTTAGCATATAGTAACCGTAATTTTTTGTCTTGTCTCCCTCAGCGGCAAATACCATTGGCTTGCCGTCATCTATGTAGGGATTTTCAAAATCGGTTCTGTTTAGTCTGAACCTGATCTCATCCTTTCTTCCATCAGTAAGCTTTTTCGATCCGGAGCCATCGGGATTTACTGCCCAGGTATCATACTCATCATACAACAAAACATATTTATCACCTTTCACCCATCCTCCCGATCCTACTGGTGGCCTGCTGGCGGGGTGATCATCCCGCACGTCCCAGAAATCTGATTGGATGTTTTCGGTAAGATTTTGATTTTTGCCGGTGGCGGTATTGTAAGTCCACCAGTTTTTATCCTTGAAATAAAGGAAATACTTCCCATCGGGTGAAGAACCAGGAAATGTTCCAAAAGATTCAATGGCTTTTTCAAAAACCAGTTTTTCTTCACCGGTTTTTACATTCACGAGATAGGCATCTGAATAGTCTTCTTTAAAGGCAGGCCGATATTTTTTATTTGTAGAGATGAGCACGAATTTCTGATTCCCGTTGATCTGTGCATTTGGCGCGATCTCTTTGGCGTACTGGAAGAAATTATTTTTATCAATGTTCCATCCACTTAAATAACTCAGGATGGTATCGGCACCAAACGTCATTCGCTGGCGAGGTTGAATTTCGGGGTCCTTCCAATGCCAGACATCTACCGGCGCCAATTTATCTGCAGGTCCTTTTCGAACCAGCGCTCGGGTTGAATC
>JBDTEB010000509.1:0-8050 GCA_039922795.1 Chitinophagaceae bacterium | reverse complement strand
ACATCCGAAGATTTTTGCATATAATATATTTTTTTCAATGCCGGTTGGGTGACCTTAATATTGTTAAAAGCTGATTTATGCACATCATCCAGGATAACCGGCAGACGATAATCCTTTTTTTCAGCAGCCAGGGTCACATTTGAAAATTTTATACCCTCCGCATGTCTGATATATATTCCCCAGGCGGGTAGTTCCTTGAACATGGAATAATCCGGATACTGCGCGGGAATTTCCGGTATGCTATCCAATTTATCAAGCGACACTTTCGCGAAAAAGGGATCACCGCCACCGGGGTGTTTAATTTGTACGTTGCGAACCGTCACATTGGTAATCTTTTTGTTCGGAAGTCCGGCGATAATGATGGCAGGGGAAACGTTGCGAGGCAGGTCTTCGATCGGCCCTTCATAATCATAACCGGCGTCGGGTTTTGTCAGCGGGATCTCGCCAGAGACATTGCTGATCGCTACGTTGTTCATGCGCGAGGTCTTCTCGCCCCATCGCTCACCTACACGGAGGAAGATAATGTTGCCTGTGTTGTAGACTTCCAGACTGTCGATGATGATGTCTTCGACGAAGCCACCATCTACCGCTTCAAGCGCGATGGCTGATCGATACGTATCGTAAACCTTATTTTTAATGATGCGGATGTTCTTAAATCCACCCAGCGAGGCTGTACCGAATTTAAAGCCGTTGGCGCTTGTTCTTAGTACATTGTTATAGATGTAGATATTATTGCAAAAGGATTTCGGATCGTGGGATTTCAGACAGATACCGTCATCGGCCGCATCGATGTATGAGTTGGTTACAGCAACGCTATCACAATCAACGATGTCAACGCCATCTTCATTCCAGAAGGCTTTGTTGTCGACATAGATATGATCGATGACGAGGTTTTTACATTGATCGTAGGTTTGGTTCCAGCTCGCGGAATTTTTTAAGATGATGTCGCGGATCACTACTTTTTGGCAACCACGCATATAAATGTTCATAGGACGAGCTTCGGCTTCGGGCCGGCCCTGTCGGAAGGCGTCCTTTAAAAATCCGTCAAGGATTATTTCTGTGAATTTTCGTGCAACGAGTTTTCCCTGTCCGTCGATCATGCCTTTGCCTGTGATGCCAATGTTTTGCTGATTGATGGCGAATATGAGTGCGGTGAAAGTGACACGGTCGTAATCGTATGGGTTCAGGGATCCGACGAGAACGGAGCCTTCTTCAAGTTGAAGGGTCACATTGTTTTTCAGGTAGATGCTACCCGTGAGATATCTGCCTACATGAAAGATCAATCGTCCGCCACCTTCTTTGCTGATGTAATCGATCGCAAATTGGATGGAGCGCGTGTTCAGGGCGATGCCGTCTGAATATATGCCGAATTGCGCGACCTGGTAGTCTTTAGCGCAGGCAGTTTCAGTCGCGAAACAAAGCGCAAAAGTAAATAATGTTATCGCCGGCAATATATAATTAATACGAATGTTTTTCATGTGATTATTGTGGTGATTATTAGCAGATAGGGTTGTTGTTTTATTTATTAGCAGATAGGGTGTCATATAATCTTGTCGGATGTTGAATATTAATTATCGTCCATTTTCTTTGCCCGGTTAGGGCTGTCCATTTGTAGCCCGCATAATTTATAACGGCTTTCCCCCGTCGTATGTAGGGTAATTCCGTAACAATACAATTTGCGACGAATGGCCCCCCAAATGTTTATATCATCATCCCCGACCCACCAACTGTTACCGGACCAACCAGGCCCATCGATTGAACTGGCTGATCCTTTCTCTTTTCATTTGTCCAGTACTGCGCGATCAAATTATCTTTTAGTGTCTTCAGATAATTTCCCATAGTGGTTACCACACGAACTTCAACCGCATTGACCCCATTCTGAATAAAATCCGAAACAACATATATTCGACGACCATACCATTGAACGCCACAGGTTTTTCCATTGATAAACAACTCGCATACACCGAATACGCGACCGAGATTCAAAGACGACACTTTGGTCTTGTCGGGAATATTCCAACTCGTGCGATATATTGCTGTTCCGGAGAAAGCGGAAAATTCAGGAAGGTCACGAAGATCAGTCAGGACGGACATTCTTGTACGCGCAGTAGTTCCATTGATGTGTGTAAACTCTACGGTCCACGGCACGGTCAACGCAACTTCTGAAACCAGCGGCAAAGAAACCTTGCTCTTCCCTGTTTTATTGTCTTCAAAAACGATCAAACGTGAATCGGCCGGACCTAAATCCAGTTCTAGAAATGAAGCGTCAGACATCCGCACGCGATCCCCGGTTTCCGGATTCCAAACCCAGGTCTGACGACCCTGAGCAATCTCCAGAGACGGCGTGATCCTGATCTTTCGCGCCTCATCACTGCTTGAATTGATGAAGAACAACATCTCCACATCATCCACCTGATACCTTACCTGCGTCACAGACTTCCCAGGCTTGTCAATCGAAACATACGGACGGATATTGTATTTCTTTTGCAGATCACCAAACCATCCGAGAAAATCCTTCTCCGGCTTTTTCAACAAAATAAACCGATCGGGCATTAATTTCATCTGCGTGATGATGTTCAGTAAGGACTCATCTTTCTCCCTGAAACCCGAATACCCCAACGAACGCGAAGGATACGTCTCGATACAAAACACCCTTCCGCCGTTTTGAATAAAGCTCAACAGTTTTGCGGCCACGGAAGCATCAAGACTTACCACCTCGATCAGGAAAATCGTATGATAAGTTCGCGGACCATATTTTAATAATCCCCCCGAAACTGAGGCTTCCTTAATAATCCCTTCGGAAATATAATCGCAGGCGCTGCCATTCTGGTGAATCGTTTCCCAGATCAGGGAAATATAATCCGGATATAAAAACGAGGGAAAGGGTTCATTCTGCGCGCTGTAAACGGTCCACATATCCGTCACCGGTGTAAGCACGGCGATGTCTGCAAACATGTCTGCCTGTTGGAGTAAGGCGGATAACCTTGCCTTGTAATCGGTGAATTTCCGGAAATAGGGCCACCAGTTATTTCTTTCATTGATAAAAGTTCCATACCGTACCCATCCAGGAAATGGCGCTTCCGGCGGCGAATAATTAAATCCATGAAACACAGGATGCGTAACACCGGAGATCACACTGAGATCACCGGTAATTTTCATTATTTCAAGCGTGGTATTAAATACCATGTCAGTGTTCGTCAATTCCTCACAACTGATCAGGCGTTTTCCTCTCAGATGCGCCGCGGAAGAAACATATTTATTTACCATCGTGTAACCTCTTCCAACACGGTAATCGGCCTCGGGCATTTCTTTGCCAATACCGTATTTCACCCAGGTCTCGGACTCGGGAATATCCATATCCAGACTGCCTTCCAGCGGAAAATAACCTCGCCCGTATGCCTGCGCACGCGACTTCACTTTCAACTCCTTACACCAGTTGATGAAAGTGTCTATAAATCTTTCCTGTAATAGTTCCGCTTTTGTCAGTTCGAAATCATAACGCACCCGCTGGATAATATTTTTGATCTCCGGATTTAATTCCGCTCCGTATTTATAATCATACACATTTCCCATCGACCCGATTTTAAATTGGGTATAGGGGAGATAGGGCATGATATCGTAACCTCTCCGACGAAGGAATTCTTCGCGCATATCGGTGGTCCAGTTGGCACCTTCCAGTTCCATGCTGTCGGTAAACAATGCGCGGATGTATTTCGACAACGGGCCGATCTTTTTCTGTATCGTGTCTGACATATGATACAGGTATTTCGTAACCGCCGCCTTGTTGTAGTGATTCAGTACAGGACCATTCGCCCCTGGCGCACCATTGATCACTTCCAGAAATCCACTGCTCTTCACCAGCGTGTACAGCACAAACTTTCCGCTGGGAATGGTAAACCTGATAAAGCCCGATTTCACCTGGCTGGTGAAATCCTTTACCTGGTCCATACTCGTGAAAGGATCCGGTATCAGCGTTACGGATATTATTTCCAGGCGCCGCCGCGCTGATGGACTGGACACTACAGGGTCCGCTTCTTTAAGCAAATCGAAAACGGAAGCCTCATATTCAATGGCACCTTCCAGTTTCTTCGTGCCGAGTGTCACCAGTTGCGCCTGTTCATCGCCTTCGAGGTACTCGGCGCCATACGGCCAGCCAGAACCAACGATCAGGTCGCAGGTCATGTCGAGCGACTTCGCATCGTTGAAAGTATGCAACAGGGCATCAATCCATTCGTCGCTTAGCCATCGCAGTGAGGGTGTGCCCATGTCCTCTGTTCTTGGCGGAAATTTAATCGGGTTGATCTCGACACCGCCGATTCCCGCAGCCTTCATCAGGCGTAGTTCTCGGGAGAGTTCAGACTTGATCACCTTGTCGCCATTCCACCACCACCTGACAAATGGTCGATATATATGTAAAGGGTCTTTAAATGTCTGGTACAGTTTATCACCAGCCGACAACGGCGGACGCGACGCCAGTGACCATTTATTTATTACCGTTAAACCGGTTGACAGCACCGAAGTCTGCCAAAGAAAAGTGCGTCTTTTCATGAATTGGGAGATTCAAAATGGCTAAATCGTTTTTCAAGAAAGGTTTTCATCCAGAGATTAAGCCGCCATTGTTCTTCCTGCGGCGAGCCCAGCCTGTTAGCAAAAACCATATAGGGTGGTGGCCCAAACTCCGGTGTGACCGTGAGATATCCGGCACCTGCAGATGCCCTCGCAGCCACGATCCTGTCCCATACCTTAACATGTTCCTCCAGGGCTTCGGCATACTCGGGCAATGCAGGATCGTACACCTGCGGGCCCTGCGTATGCCCAACCCTTGCGTGTATGTGCCTGGCATGCTGAACTGCCTTTGAAACCGTATCCTGCTGATCATGCAGATAACTTTCCGAAACACAGAACCAATGCGATATGTCGAGTGCCAGGGCCAGATCGGGATGTTTATCCAACAAAGGTCCTGTAATGTGAGCCGCATACGCCCATTTGTTCCGATGAGTTTCCTGGTACACCGGCACGCCATTATAATCTTTCCTGCAAACAGCCAGCGTTTTTTCGATGTCTGTCAGCGTAAAATATTCTCTGCCTGTTTGGGCGGTAATAAATAATGGCTGCCCAAGTCGTGATAAATAATGCAATTGTTTTTCCAGTTCTGCCAGGTATTCATCCACATCAGGATAATGCTGGATTACAGCCATCACGATACCGAAGTCCAATTCGAATTTTTCAAGTAGATGGATAACTGCGCCATGATCAGATGAGGAAGAATTATCTGCGAACGGAAACCATTCGATCCCATCGTACCCCGCGTCTTTCACGGCGTGTAAAAACGTTTCCCAATCGATATGTTCAGCGCCCCAGCGGGGTGCGAAAAATTTAATTCTCATAGAGCAGCGTGATAGATCAGTGGATTCTGTTCGTTATTTTCCAATATATCACCCACCTGTAAAGTCTTAAGATAATCTTCGGGCAGAATGTTCGCCTGACCGTTGAAAGCATTTCCTTCGGGCATATAGGCGCAAGTCATTGCCCTTCTGAAACCCGGAGTCATATTCGCTCCGGCACCATGAATGGTGAGTCCATTATGAAAAGAACAACTGCCGGCTTTCATCTTTGCGACAAAAGGCTGCGTCTTAGCAAACTGCGGGTACACCTCGAAGATGCCGTCCATATTCTTTCCGATACTGCTTGTTTTAAAGCTGGTGCCTTTGTGAGAACCCGGGAGAAAATACAGGCAGCCATTTTCCAGGGTGGCATCATCCAGTGCGATCCAGATGGATAGCGCGCGCTTATCGAAAAAAGACCAGAACGGCGTATCGAGGTGCCAGGCCGTTGGGTTGGCCCAGGGACGTTTGAACAGGGCCTGGTCGTGCCAGATCCTGATGCCTTCTGACCCCGAAAGCCTGGTGGCCATTTCACCAATGCGCTGATCAGTCATCAGTTCTTTCACTTTATCATTCGTCTGCCAGAGATTAAGCAACTGATCGAAAACTTTTCCGAAATAATCTGCGTCTTCGTTGATGCCATCGTCTTCACCGGTCATGGTTGATTTGCCCGGCATTTTTTGTCCTTTTCTTTCTTTTACCGCCTCCATCACCGCGCTACGCCAGTATTCCAACTCGTCTGGAGAAAGAAAATCTTCAATAACAATAAATCCGTTTTCCTGGTAGGAATCAATTTGATCCGATGTGATTGTTGATTTCATATATTAAAATATTGAGGTTAATTGTAGCCGGGGTTTTGTACAAGCTTGTTGTTTAATTGCATATCTCTTAAAGGAATGGGATATAGCAGCCTGTTGGCATTTACCATATAAGACTGCGGTAAAAGGTAAGGAAACTTGGACTTCTGTTTTATTCCATATGCATTCAATACACTAACGGCCTGGCCTGTACGAATGAGATCCTGCCATCTTTTATTTTCAAAGACCAGTTCATTTCTTCTTTCCTTGTCTATGATCATACGCAATGCGGCCTGATCGGTAACGGCGATCTGTCCTTTACCTGCTCCGAAGGCCCTGGTTCTTACCTGGTTCAGGTAGGGCAGTGCTTCAGCAGGTTTGCCGGTCTCATTTAAACATTCCGCCATCATCAGCAATACATCCGAATAACGGTACAATGGCCAGTTCTGATCAGTATTCTGGTTGATGGCAGGGTAGGGAGGATAATAGTATTTCTTTGCAAAAGCCTTGGCTACAACGCCTGCCGCCGCAACGTAGTTCACCGCACTTACCACGCGGACAGGTACGAAATTAGTGTTGGCATCGAGGGTTCCTTCAATGATCCCGATACTGGCGTCATACCTGGAATCTCCGGCTTCGAATGTGCTGAGGAGATCATCGGTGGGTACATTCCACCCGCCAATAGTATTGTTGAAATTGACGTTCAGTATTACCGTGGTATTGGCTGTGATCGGCGTAAAACGGTAAATGAAATTACTCGATTGACCCGTTGTTCCGGACTGAAACTGCACGTCGAAAATCAATTCTTTGCTGCTGTTTTTATTTGCCGGATTGAATATATCCCTGAAATTCGGCGTTAGTGAATATCCCATCGCGGTTACACTTTGCAGAAGGGGGATCGCCTTCGCATATTCCTTGCGTTGCAGATAAACCATCGCAAGCTCGGTGGATGCACTGCCTTTATTTTCATGCCCGATGGTTGACGCCGCGAAACTGGGTGCCGGTAACACCGCGATGGCATTGGTAAAATCTGCAATTACCTGTGTGTACACTTCTTCAGCGGTGCTCCTGGCAAGAAATGCATCTACAGGACCTTTCACTTCATGAAGATGAAGCGGCACACCGCCATAAGTTCTCACCAGGTCAAAATAATAATGAGCCCTTAAGGCCTTTGCTTCACCAATGATTAAATTCTTTGCAGAATCCGGGATGGTAAAATCGATGGCTGCCAGGCGATCCATAATCACGTTCGTTCTTGAAATGCCGTTATACGCAGCCTGGTAGCGGTTTAGCACGATGGTATTGTTTGCTTCATCCAAAAAATCGACGAGGTTTTCGGTGGCCGCATTTCCCCGGTCTTTCGAATTGTAATCGTAATGGGTATTGTCTGAACGGATCTCATCCATATAATACGCATTGTTAGCAATATCACGGAGAGGGGTATACGCACCTGTTATTGCCTGCTGGAAGTCCTGTGTGGATTTGTAAAAGATCCCATCGTTGAGATTCCCCTCGGGATAAAGAGTGAGGAATTCTCTTTTACAGGAGGAGAAGATGATGGAGAGAAAGAGAAGATATTTGAAATTTTTCATTAGTAATCTGTTTTCGATGGATTAAAAATTAAAGTTTGCGCCGACCATAAGTGTACGTGGTACCGGGTAGGTGCTTAGATCCTGTCCGTAGGTACCGATGGCATCATCGCGGCCAATACTGGCCTCTGGGTTCTGACCTTTGTATTTAGTGAAAACAAAGGCCTGCTGAATACTTACATAAATCCGCGCAGATTTAAAATACTTTGTTGCCGAGGGTTTGAAAGCATAGCCCAGTGCTATATTTCTTACCGTTAAGTAATCGCCGTCCGAGATCCAG
>JBDTEB010000508.1:0-2662 GCA_039922795.1 Chitinophagaceae bacterium | reverse complement strand
AACAAAGCGATTGGCTACCGGTTTCTTAACGGTATCTTCCTTGTAGGAAATTACCGGTCCGCCAAAAATGGGTTCTCCCTGTTCGTTAAAGGTCATCACTTCCAGCCATTTGCGGTTACTGGCAATGCTGAAATCATCAAAACCCAATAAGGTATAATATTTTTTTCCCAGATAGGTCTTCTGGATAATTTTGTAATAGATTGCGCCGATCCAGTTATTCCTGGTGCGCACAGAATCTTCGGGCCTGCTGGTAAACATAGACGCATCAAACAAGGGGAACAGCTTCAATCCACCATCAGCGGTACGCATCTGTATGGCACCTTTCTGAAGATACATGTATTCATCTTTTTTCAACTGCCAGGTTAGAATGCGAAAGCTGCTGTCGGGAGGATAAAGCTGTGAGACCGTCTCCAGTTTGGCAAACCGGTATGTGAAAGAGTTTTTTATCTTCAACGCCCTTACCAGCATTTTTATAAAACTGCTATCGGAGCGAAACCGCTTGGCCGGACTAAGCCCGTTGATCATGCTATCTGAAAGAAGCCGGAGAGAATCTTCCTTGTGTTTAAGTTCTTTGACGTCTGCCGCCGTAAGCTTTTGAGCGTTTAAAGACAGGCTCGTAGCGCTGAGAAACAAAAACATCAAAAAACCTGGCAGGAGAATCTTCATAAATATTCGATCTGCGCTAAGTTAGTCATTGAAGCAGCCATGGTAGTTTGGCGTTTGGCGAAAATTTTCATAAAATACGGTGTAACCATTAGGTTTTACACTGCCTGGGAAGCTTAGCAGGGTCTGGTTTTTGTATTGACTATATCATAAATGTAAAGATCCATGTCATTGAATTCAACAGCTACAGGTCCACTTATACGCAATTATGGCACTACCACTATTAATGTAAGCAGAAAGGAAAGGCTTATATCGGTTGCGGTTGGTTCATTCTTGCTCACCCGGGGACTACGAAAGTTTCAACTGCTCAAAGCGGCATTCGGCGGCTTATTATTATATAGAGGTTTCTCCGGCCATTGTCCTGCCTACAGTCAGATTCAGCGCGCCGGGTACACTGACAAGCCAGAATCTGTCAACATCAGGATGCAGCTCATCGTAAACAAACCTAAAGCAGAAGTTTATGCCTTTTGGAGGAAGCTGGAAAATTTACCCCTTTTTATGAAGCATCTGAGATCAGTAACCGAACTCGACATGACCCATTCGGCGTGGGAACTGCAGGTGCCAGGAAATGTGACGAGCATTAGCTGGCAGGCCCAGATCGTAAAAGAAGAAGAGGGCAGTCTGTTGGCGTGGAGATCGCTTCCAGGGGCAACAATCGAGAATGCAGGAAAAGTAGATTTCAGGGATGCATTGGGGCATCAGGGTACTGAACTAAATGTGGTGATCACCTATCACCCTCCTGCGGGAAAAATCGGTGAGGGGATTGCCACTTTTCTAAACCCTGTTTTTACAAAAATGATTAAACAGGATATCAGCAATTTCAAAGATTATATCGAGGGCGGTTCACTTAAAACGGATTAAGCCTAATTATTTTCTATTTCAGTAGCAAACGCTGCGAGGTCGGCAAAATCATAATCGACAACCGGATGAGGTAGGGATTGATCAGGAGATGTGGTAAGAACCAGCACGGTTTGCATGCCGGCATTTCTGCCAAAAAGCATATCGCTGATATTATTCCCTACCATTATGGATTTGCTGAAATCTATCTCTGGAAAGCTATCCCTCGCCGCAATAGCCATACCTGCCTGTGGTTTGCGGTTTGGGTGAGCGTTGTCGAGTGAGGTACAATAATATATGGCATCGATCCTTCCACCATTTTTTTCGATGTCTTTTCTCATCTCCTGGTGGAGTTGTATCAATGCCGATTCGGTCATCAATTCTTTTTCAACGCCGCGCTGATTGGTAACAATAAATATTCTCCCAAATTTTTCTGCCAGAATTCTTAAGGCGTTTAAGGCCCCGGGATAAAATTCAAACTCGGCATAATTATAAATATAATCGAGTTCTTTTTCATGATTGATTACTCCGTCACGGTCAAGAAAAAGACTCCAGCTTTTATTTATCTTGGGCAATTCAGGCATAGGGTGTAAAGTTTTGGATCAGTTCAGTTTGAGCTCTTTCAAAATCTTCGGGAATACCAATATCTATGAAATATTTATCCTGCACAATGCCGGAAATATTGCCGAGCTGAATGGAGGGCGCAAGAAAATCCTGCTCAAAGGAGAAAGAGAAAGGAAGCGAAGATTGAAGTATGGCAGATGGTTTCAGCGCATAGATGCCACCGTTAATTAAGCCATCCGCCGTATATTGTTTCTCCAGAAATCCGGTAACGATATCATTTTCGTTTATTACCACATTTCCATACCGATCAAAGTTCTTCATTGGTTTTAATACTAACGTACAGGCAGAGCCGCTTTTTTTATGAGCTGTTTCCAAAGCCTGCAAGTCGGCAGCAAAAAACGTGTCTCCATTAACTACAAAAAGGTCTTCTACATCGGAAAGTCCGCAGGCAAGAGCGATTGCACCGCCTGTTCCCAGTGGCTCTGCTTCGATAGAATACGAAATATCAATGCCGGGATATTGTGTGGTCAGGTATTGTTTTACCAGTTCATGTTTGTAGCCCAGTGCTGCAATAAATGTTGTGACGCCCTGCTGAATT
>JBDTEB010000507.1:0-7073 GCA_039922795.1 Chitinophagaceae bacterium | reverse complement strand
CAAAAAGTGCCTTCGATGGGGTATCATGAAAATAAATATTGTAGCTATTTGGAAAGATGAATTTAACCTTGCCCAGGGCATTGGCACCACCAGGTTTTTGACGGATAATGGGTAATCCACCGGCTGTTCCCTTTTGTTCCATGTTGTTTCTAGCGAGGTAGTTGCTGTTCCTTCTCATGGCAGGGAGTATTTCCTTGCGAACAATACTGGGTGGCACGTTCCAGTACGGACTAAAAACAACGTATTTCAATTTATCGGCAAAGATCACTGTATTGTGAGCTGCCTGTCCCACAACAATATCAATACTGAAAACCTTTTTCTCTCCCTCGAATACGTGCAATCTGAATTCCGGGATGTTTGCCGCAATGAATTCTGAATCTGCCTCTGCCGGTAACCACCGCATGCGTTCAAGATTCAGCAACATCTGGCTTATTCTGACATTAACGGGAACGTTTAATTCTTTAATAAGCGCCGGCGTAATTATACCATCCTCCCTGAGTCCAAAACTTCTCTGTAAAGACTTTATAGGTAACAATAGGTCCTCGCTATAGACCTGACTTGTATCAATCACATTTTTATTGCCCAGCGCTTGTATTCTTTGCCTGATCTGTTTTATGGTTACAGATGAATCACCTGGTTTGTAATTGTGTCGCTGATTTGGCCGTATCGTTCCGAAACCCCCACTTTTTGCCAGCTCGCCATAATGCAACAATTCTTTTTTAAGTCGCTTGTAGAGAGTATTGACAGGCTCCCATTCGTCAGTATTTTTCCCTTTGCGGGCTATAAAGGAATTTAATAAGGCAACTGGATCCAGTTTCTTTCTCGGGATAAACCATTGCATCGCTGTGGGGTTTCCTCTACCAGCATACGCATTTTGAACGTAAACAAAGAAATGGCTGGTCAGTTCTAGCTCGGCAATTGTTTTCTTTTGCAGAGAAGACCTGCCGGTGTTGGAAAGTTCCTGGCTGATATCCTGATGAACCTTACGAAATGTTGCCGCGGTATCAACGAAATCATGGATGTAGTTTTCGTGAAGATTCCAAAAGATCCTCGTAATGTCTGAAATTCCATCTTTTGTAAACCAGGCAAACATGTAGTTGCGACATTTATAAAAAGATTGCAACTGTTTCGTGGTCCCAGAATCAAACTTGTGTTCCTTCAGCAGTGATTCAAAACTGGTGCTATCAAAATACAGTTGATCCGCACCAGTCAAAAGCGAATTTGCAGAATCTTTTATATTCCGGGCATCGGGCACTTGCGGCCCATTGCAAGAGCTGATAATTATACCGAGCCAGAGTATCAGAATTGAGCATTTCATCTTTTTTTGTGTCAATGGGGTGATAGATTCGCTTAAAACATGCAATATAAAATTACAATTGTACAAGCGGTAAACTAACTATCCTCTCAATATTCCATCTTTTCATTTGTTGGAATGCGGAAATTCTCATTCTAAAAAATACGTTAAGTGGCTATGAAAACCATCAAAACATTAATTCAAACAGGTGTTCAAAAGTTGAGTCGGCGGGGATCAACCGGTTAAATAGTAAGAAATATGTGCGGGTGAAAGATTGATTTTCCAGGTATTGTTCTTGGTTGAAAAAGTGGTTACCAGAGGATTTTCCTAATTTATGGTCGGGGGATTCTTCGCTTTTTTACTCCTGAACCAAAAGTACATCGGTACTCCTGTTAGCATAAGCACCATGCCAATGGCGGCTTCGCGTGGCCTTGCAAAAATGGTGTTTAAAAAGAGCGCCATGCAGAAAACTACCACGATTGCAGGAACAACGGGATACCCCCAAACCTTGTAGGGACGTGGATGGTTGGGCATTTTTCTCCTTAAAATAAACAATCCCAGCGCTGTTGCCCCGTAATAGATAAATACCGCGAACACGATCATGTCAGTCAGCTGATCAAAGGTTCCCGACATGACCAGCACGCATGCCCAGATACACTGATATACCAGTGAAGTAGCAGGTGCCTGAGATTTGTTCAGGTTGCCGGCCTTGCGAAAGAACATTCCTTCACGAGCCATCGCGTAATAGGGACGGCAGCTGGCAAGTATCGTAGCGTGTGTACATCCCAGTGTGGTAACCATGATCAGGGCCGAAATAAAGATTGCGCCGTTGCTTCCCCAAAAAGAGCGTACTGCCTCCACGGCGGCGATTTTGTGTCCCGCGGTATAAATCCCTTCCAAAACATCCACTGGCAACAGTGAGAGGTAGGTAATATTGGTGAGAAGATAGGTTGTGATCACGATGAAAACACCAATGGTTATTCCGCGCGGGATATTTTTGTGCGGATTTTTTACTTCCCCACCAATGTACCCGATCGCTGCCCATCCCTGGTAGGCCCAGAAGGCGGAAAGCATTGCCGTAAACACCGCGCTGGCTGTCACAGATGATCCGTCTGAAGTTGCCAGGGTAGAAGCTCTTGAGAGATCGCTGGCATGGCTTCCAAGTCCGAAAGCTACGATAACTGCAATACCTGCGAAAACGAGTAATAAAATAATGGTGCTGAAATATGCGCCGGTCCTGATCCCTTTAATATTAATCCAGGTGAGTGTGAGGATCAATGCAATCGCGGTGAGTTTTACGTTGAGTTCATGAAACGGGTAAAATATACCGCTAATATTTACGTCAGACAGTTAGGTTAAAACAGGCGGAAGCGTAAGGATACTATTCAGGGATTCCGAAAAAACATAGGCCAGCGATGAAATCGCGGCGGTCTGGATTACGGTAAATAATGACCATCCAAAAATGAAGGAAAAGAATTTGTTGTAAATGGTTTTATAATACGCATACTCACCACCGGTATCTGCAAGCATGCCAGCGACTTCTGCATTGCTAAGCGCGCCAAAAAGTGTGATGATGCCACCAAGGACCCAGCAAATGATCACCCATCCTGGCGAATGCAGTTCGGCCGCCATCGGCGCGACTTTTTTGTACACTCCGGAGCCGATGATGTTGCCAATGACTATCACGACTACCAGTCGCAAACCAAGAGAACGACTGAGACCGGGAGCTGACGCCATAGATATTTTAGCTATAATACGAAATCCTATTCATACAACGATAACCGGCTGTGCAGATAATTTATTTCCTGCTTCATCAGTTCCATCTTGTCAAGCAATCGGCGAATCACAATAATGGCTTCAGGGTCCAGGCCCATCTCATATTGCCAGCGGGTGTATCGCTCGAGATCGCTCAACTGCTCTTCACTGATCTTTGAAGAAGATTCGATGACAGTGATATCTATTAGTCCCTCGTTGGCGAGTGCGACAACGAAGGCAGCATTAATGTGGTGGCTGCTGCAGAATTCGGTAATGTTGATGTATTCCTTTTGCATGAATTACGGTTTAGATAATTCTCTGAATAATTCTTTTTGCTTCTCTGTGAGGCCGGTTGGCATCTTGATGTTATACGTTACGATAAGATCGCCGAATTCGCCGTCTTTTTTGTAAACCGGGAATCCTTTGCCTTTTAACCGCACTTTCGTGTTGTTTTGCAGTTCGGGTTTCACTTTCAATTTTACAGCGCTGCCAAGGGTCTCAACGGTTACTTCACCTCCAAGGACGGCGGTATACAGATCAACTTCAATGGTAATAAAGAGGTCGTCTCCCACGCGCTTGAATACCGCATCCGGGTCGATCACAAATGTGATGAAAAGGTCGCCGGCTGGCCCGCCGTTTACTCCCGCGCTTCCATGCCCCTTGAGTTTGATCACCTGGCCGTCGGCAATACCGGCAGGAATGGTGATCCTGACTTTCTTATCGTTGAGTGTGAGTGTTTGTTGGTGGGTAGTGAAGGCCTCACGTAAAGGGACCCGAAGTTCGGCCCTGTAATCCTGACCCTTGAACTTTACATCACGGGACTGGGAGCTTCGTCCCTGGTTGCCGAAAAGTGATCCGAAGAAATCCGAGAAATCGCCGCCGCCAAAATCACCGCCGCCGGAGCCTCCAAAATCCTGGGCTCGTCCGCCACCTGCGGCTTGTTGCCTCCTTGCCTCCTCGAACTGGTCGGCGTTCTTCCAGTTCTCGCCATACTCATCATATTTTTTCCTTTTCTCAGGATCACTGAGCACCTCGTTGGCCTCATTGATCTGTTGAAAGACCAGGTTGGACTGCTTGTCATTCGGATTGAGATCCGGATGATGCTTACGCGCCAGTTTTCGATAGACTTTTTTAATGTCCTCCGTCGAAGCTGATTTGTCAATTCCCAGCACTTTGTAATAATCGATAAATGCCATGATATTTACTGGTTAACTCAAATTTGCAATCTCATCGGTTTCAATGCGGCGGTCCATTTCAATAATTCGGTAAACATAGCCTGACCAGATTGTTTGATATTTTCATCTGCAACGAACTTGCCTGCTTCGTTGATGTTTTTGGTAAAGAAAGGCAATGTTACGGCTTCTACCATCGGCATCATTTTTAAGGCGGTAACCACCTGCTTGAGCGCCTGCACGCAACGCAATCCGCCGCTGATTCCGCCGTAGCTTACAAAGGCAACCGGTTTGTGTCCCCATTCAAAAAAGAGATAATCCAGCGCATTCTTGATTGCTGCCGGGAAGCTGAAATTATATTCAGCGGTAACGATGATGTAGGCGTCAGCTTCATCAATCAATTTACTCCAGCGTTTGGTATGTTCGTGCTGATATTTCCTTAGGCGGGGATGTTCAGGTTCGTCCATAAGCGGCAATCCAAAAGCGTTTAAATCGACGAGTTCGGTGTCAAAGTCGGTAAATTCTTTTGCCAGTTCATTCACCCATTCTGCCACGGTGGGCCCTTTTCTGCCAGGCCTGGTTGTGGCGATGATGATTTTCAGTTTATACATGTATCGGACCTCGTTTTAGATGGCGGCCTTGTTCAAACAAATCTCCCTTTTCTTTTCCTGGAAGAATTGCTTTAAGCCGGAATATATTTAGTTTTGCCAACTTTCTGCCTGATAGTATAAGGGTAGTACATCAGTTTCTGGATCTGAGTGTCTTGGTTCGAATCCAGGTCAGGCAACAAAAAAGGTGAGTCCCGGCGTTTGTTGATCGCTGGAGGCTTACCTTTTTTCGCTGAAAAGGCTTAAAGCCTTTTCCTCAATCTCCCCAAATCTCATCTTCCCCCTTTATCCACCTTTTCACCTGGTCCGTAGTAATTGATTTGGGTCTTTCAAGGGGTAATGACAGTGCCCTGTCCCAGCAGAGACTTGCGAGTACGCCAAGTGACCGGCTCACGCCAAAGAGGACGGTGTAAAATTCGTATTCAACCAGTCCATAGTGCACCAGGAGTGCGCCGCTATGTGCATCCACATTTGGCCATGGGTTTTTTATCTTTCCCAGCGACTGAAGAATCGGTGGAACTGCTTCGTAGATATTCCACACTGTTTGAACGAGAGTGTCATCCGGCATGTGTTTCTTGCCAAATTCCATCTGTGCTTCAAAGCGTGGATCGGTTTTGCGAAGTACTGCATGACCGTATCCCGGAACGACTTTTCCCTCACTCAATGTTTTGCGAACATATTCTTCAATCTGTTCTTTTGATGGAAGGTCAACCCCCAGTTGTTCGCGCATTTCAAATATCCATTTGATTACCTCCTGGTTGGCAAGTCCGTGCAGGGGGCCTGCAAGGCCATTCATGCCTGCGGCCAGGCAGAGATAAGGGTCGCTAAGTGCCGAACCCACAAGATGGGTGGTGTGGGCTGAAACGTTTCCACCCTCATGATCGGCGTGGATCGTCATGTAAAGCCTCATCAGATCCTGGAAGCTCTTGTCGTTATAGCCGAGCATATGCGCCAGGTTTCCTGCCCAGTCCAAAAGTCCGTTAGGCTGAATATGTTCCCCTTTTTTATATTTTCTGCGATAGATGTACGCAGCAACCCGCGGAAGTCGCGCGATCAGATCCATAACATCATCAAACATGTAGCTCCAGTAATCTTTTTTGCTCATGCCTTCTGAATACTTCTTGGCAAAATTGCTTTCCGTTTGCAGCGCCATAATAGCCACTACAAACTGCGTCATCGGGTGGCTTCCCACGGGGAGCGCTTCGATGGCCGCAAACACATGGTTTGGAACATGAGATCGTCTTTGCCAGACGGAGGTAACATGCGCCACATCTTCTTCCGTAGGTAGTTCCCCAATCAGCATCAGGTAAAATAATCCTTCAGGAAGCGGCTCTGTTCCGCCTTTTGCCTTTGGCAGTTTTTCCTGAAGTTCAGGAATGGTGAAACCTCTGAAACGAATGCCTTCCTGTGAGTCCAGAAGGGAGGTCTCGGTTACGAGGCCGGTAATTCCGCGCATGCCCTGATAAACCTGTGAAAGCGTTACTTCCCCAATTTTTTTTGTGCCATATTCCTTTAATATTTCCTTGATATCAACCCCTGCCTGATCCGCTTTCTCTTTAAATCTTTCCTGGATGATCCCCATGATGAATTATTTTTTTAGCGATTTGCGCGATATAAACCTAATCGGGCTAAAATTAACCATTGTCGATTGGTACAACAAAAAAGAAACTAGGTACCAACATTTGGGAATGACAGGTAAATGATAATGATTATTGTCTGGCCTTGCGATACATGAGGATGGCTACAATGCCGAAGAGGATATTTGGCAACCATGCTGCCAGCATGGGAGGGAGGTTCCCCTTGGTAGAGAAAACGGTGGAGAATTTGTCCATCACTACGAAAAAAGCAGCGGTCACAATGCCAATGGCGAGTGGGGCCCCGCTTCCACCCCGGGTTTTTCGGGCAGCAACTACTACCCCTATCACGGTAAGAATCAATACGGCAAACGGAGTGGCATCCCGCCGGTAGCGTTCCACCTTCAGGGTGTTCAACCCCTCGGCGCCGCGCAACTCTTCCATCTTTATAAATTTTTTAAGGTCAGGAGTGATAAGCTTGTCTTTTAAGTATTCGTCCCGCGTAAGTTCCTGAGGTTTTACATTGAGGTTGAGATTGATCACCGGAATAATGCGAACATCCTCCCTCATGGGATAGATCTTCCTTTCAACAGCATTCTCGACTTTCCAGTTTTTCTTTGCCGTATCCCACTTGATATTGTCACCGCGGAGATTATAAATGACCTTGTTG
>JBDTEB010000506.1:0-7707 GCA_039922795.1 Chitinophagaceae bacterium | reverse complement strand
TGGTTGAAACATCAGCATGTCGCGTCAAGTTCCTCATTGAGATGCGTTCGGCATACCAGGTGCCTATCCTCCATAACACAACGATGCCAATGAGTGCGGCAATGGCAAATAGGCTCACATAGCCCTGGCCAAAGGGAAGCACGATGAGCGCTACCAGTAATGGGCCAATGGCGCTGCCTGAATTGCCGCCCACCTGGAAAATCGATTGAGCAAGACCCTTCTGTCCTCCTGATGCAAGTTGCGCAACTCTTGAAGCTTCGGGGTGAAACACGGAAGACCCCATGCCGATCAAAGCCACAGCGATAAGCAGGATATAATATTGATTGGCATAGGCCAGCAGCAAAAGGCCAGCCATAGAGAAAGTCATGCCGATGGATAGAGATCTGGGGTTCGGCTTTTTGTCGGTATACATACCAATCAGGGGCTGCAGTATGGATGCGGTAAGTTGAAAAACGAGGGTGATGATGCCGATCTGCGTAAAGGTTAAATGGAATTCACCTTTTAGAATAGGGTATAGCGAAGGGATTGTTGACTGAATGAGGTCATTTAAAAAATGAGAGAAACTGATCATGAATAAAATCGGGTAAACAATCTTATTTGTGTCAGGTATTTTTAATTGTGTGTTTTCCATTCTAATGTAGACGAATGTTTCCAGGCTCTTTTGCGTGCCAGGGATACCATAATTATTGCAAATGGGCGAAGGTACACGCTTCCGGTAAAAGATAACGGCGTACAGGAAATGTTTCAGCGGTTTTCGTATTTTCAATAGAATTTTCAACGGATAAAAAAAGCGTCATGGCGATAAAGAACAAAACCACAGAAACGGATGTCAGCGTGTTAGAATATCTCGAAAAGATTGCTGATGAGCAAATGCGAAAAGATTGCCTGGTCATCACGGAGATCTTTCAGAAAGCCAGCGGTTTTATTGCGAAGATGTGGGGACCGTCGATCGTTGGCTTCGGTAGCTATCATTATAAATATGACAGTGGCCGCGAGGGCGATGCTCCCCTGGTCTGTTTTTCCGCGCGTGCGGCTGGTATCTCTCTTTATCTTAGTTCGGAATTTGATGACAGGGAAGCACTGCTGAGTCAGTTTGGAAAGTATAAGGCAGGTAAAGCGTGTGTCACTCTCAGGAAGCTCGATGATGTAAATCAGCAGATACTCTTAAGGATGGTTGAAAATTCAGTAGACTATTACCAAAAGAAATATTGCTGATATTTGTCGGCTATGCTGGAGGAATACTTCGAACATGAATTTGAGAAACTGAGTTACCCGAAACTTCGGTTTCCCGGCGGTGAATATGAAAAATGTATTTTTTTAGCCTGTGATTTTTCCGATGCTTTTTTGGAATCCTGTAAATTTTTCTCCTGCCAGTTCCTTAACTGCAATATGAGTATGGCTAAACTTGGCGGAAGCTTTTTAACAGATGCTGTGTTCAGGGATTGCAAACTGCTCGGTATCGGTTTCGAACAATGCCACCAATTCGGGTTCTCTGTGAGCTTTGATAATTGCACACTTAACCATGCTTCATTTTTTAAAGTAAAGTTGAAGAAAACTGTATTTGCCAATTCGCAGCTTCGTGAAGTGGATTTTACTGAGGCCGACCTTTCCGAAAGTAAATTTAATAACTGCGAACTCACCGGGTCGGTTTTTGATAAGACAAACCTGGAGAAAACTGATTTTCGAACGGCATTTAATTATTCTATTGATCCCGAAAAGAACCGTATGAAAAAGGCAAGATTTGCTACGGCAGGCCTTTCGGGACTTCTTCAAAAATTTCAACTTCAGATTGAGTAAAGAGGATCACCAGCTGCTAACGATTATATAGGCCCGGTATCCGCTCCAGATGCCGGGTACCGTGCCCCAGAGAATAATTACGATCAGCGCGGGTTTTAAAATCATCCTGGTCACGCGCATCCATCGTTTCGGCAAATTCAATGATCATGCATTGGATAAAAATTGACAACCTGTCCCGTCGGAAGTAAAACTGGCTCATTAAAAAGCCCCCTGTTTTCGCAGGGGGCTTTATATCAGTTCAACAATTTATTTAACCGTGTCGCCTGGACTTGTGAGTATGGGCGATCGTTCAGAATTTGGCTTTAGGGAACTGCCCTTATATTGGCCATCCATCATATCCAGCATCTGCATAAGTTGCTGGGCACTTTGAATCTCCGTGCGCATATTCTCCTGCCTTTGATCAGACAAACTGTTATAATAGTTTATCTGCTGCGTGAAGTCTTTATGCAAGGCTTTGGAGACCTTTTCTGCGAGAGCAGCATCGCCGGATTTATACGCCGCTTCGAGAAATTTAAAACTCATATAATTATGCTGGTTGTTCTTGCTCACCATGGCATATGGATGGTTCTCAACAAGGATATTGTCATCGGCCTTATGAAGAACTTTTTTCGCTTCCTCTTTCCTGTTCAGATCGGCAAGACTGGCCGCCGCATCGGCGTAGGCCATACGGATGGTATTCAGATGAAGCCTGTTTTGCTCGTCGAAATAAACACCCTTGATATTGGCATTCCCGAAACCGAACTTGTTCATCAGCTTATCAACCATCCAATCTACGTTTACTCCGCTATTGTTCTTGACTGGAACGAGCCGGTAGCTAAGTCCATCCTTGCGAAGGAACTGGCTGAATCCGAGTTCTGAGCCGGTGTAGGGAGCGGTGAAGTAAATCGGTCTCTTCCATTTATTTGCTGCGATGATGTTCATGATCGCGAGGTCATTTTTAAGGATATACGACCTCTTTTCAGGAATCTCCAGCGTAACCGCTTCTACGGTATCTTCCGGATTGACCGTCTTGTTGGCTCTGACAAAGGCTTCATCCGCGGGAACGCTGAATTTTTTTACCGGGTAATAGTTCAGCAGCTCACCATTCTGAGCCGTCACTTTCATCGCGGGATCCTCGCTGGCAACGACATTCTTCATCACATCGTATAGATCGTAGGCCCTGTTGGGATCCAGATTTTGTTTGGGATTATACACCACATAATCTCTGATCCTTCCCTGGATTTGTTCAGCAGTGAGGATCACATCGATCGGATCACTGTCGTTCACCTTGTACCTCAGCTGGTTGATATACCAGTCAATACCCAGGAGACTATTATTGATCACCCTGATATCGGGGCGTATGCCTTCCACTTCCTGAGCATACCAGAGCGGGTAAGTATCATTGTCACCAAAGGTGAATAGAATGGCATTGGGCGCACAGCTTTCGAGATAGTCTTTGGCAAGGTCACGGGCCAGTACTTTTTTGCTCCTGTCATGGTCATCCCATTCCTGGGAGCCCATGATTACAGGTACTAAAAGAAGGCAGGTTAATGCAGCAAGATAATTGGCTGTTGAGTTGGCCATTTTCCGGCTCATCCATTCTTTTATTTGAAGAACGCCAAGACCTATCCAGATGGCGAAGGCATAGAACGAACCCACATAAGCGTAGTCACGTTCCCTCGGCTGGTTTCCGGCCTGGTTGAGGTATAATACGATAGCGAAACCCGTAAAAAAGAAGAGCAGACCCGTCACCAGGAAATCTTTCCGGTTTTTGTTGTATTGATAAACAGCTCCCAGGATCCCCAGAATGAGCGGAAGAAAAAAGAGTTTGTTGTGCGCCTTGTTGTTTTTGAGGCTGTCAGGCATTTTACTCTGGTCACCGAGACGCAAATTATCCAGCGGTGCAATGCCACTGATCCAGTTACCATCGCGAACATTACCCGGACTAAACCCCTGGACATCATTCTGTTTTCCGGCAAAGTTCCACATAAAATAACGCAGGTACATCCAGTTCAGCTGGTATCCAAGAAAAAACTTGACGTTATCGATCTGATTTGGGCGCTGATTTTCATCAAGCTGCAGCCAGTCTTTGTAAAACTCGGCATGGCCCTGGTCAGTGCTTGCGTCCCAAACCCTCGGGAACAACATCATGTCATCAGGGGCATAAACCGGTTTTACGTCTTTCCCGATTTCTTCGTAACGTGTCTGCCCCTTGGTATATTTTGTCACTGTCTCCACCGATTCGGTGGGCTGGGCAGTAAAAACCTGACCATACACCAAAGGGAAATCACCATATTGGTCGCGACCGAGATATCCCACGAGGCTATTTGGATTATCCACATTATACATGTCTACGCTCGGATTGGCGTTGGACCTGATCATGGTCGTGACATAAGTGGAATAGCCAAGCAACATAAATCCAATACTCCAGAGTGCAAGCCTTACCATCGGTCCGATGGACCTGTAAACATTCCTCAGCAGATAGACAACCAGTGCGAGGCCCAGTATCAGCACAATAAAAGTTCCGGCGGAACTGGTGAATGGGAAGAAGAGGAGTAAGAGAAAGGCGCTCAGCCAAACGGTTGCAGGTACAAATTTCGGAACACCCGGTTTAAAGATCTTGAGACCGGCAAGTATTAATCCGAAGAGCGCTATAAAATAAAAAGTAAAACCCGAGAAGCATGGAAGGCTCAGGTTGTTGACAAACCAGATATCAAATTTGCCGGCACCTTCAACGGTGTACTGGATAATGACTTTTTGCACAAAACCGGTAATACCACAACCGATAAGGAAGGCCCAGAAGGTTCCCCACGGCGTCACGCGATAGCGTTTAAAATAATAGATCATCACTATCCCGGGTATGGTAAGCAGGTTTAACAGGTGAACACCGATGGACAGTCCCATCATAAAGAAGATAAAAATGATCCACTTATCGGCTCCTTCCTTGTCGGCGTTGTGTTCCCATTTCAACATAGACCAGAAAACAAGTGCGGTGAATAGGGATGACATGGCATAGACTTCACCTTCCACGGCGCTGAACCAGAACGAATCGCTGAACGTGTAGGCTAGGGCTCCTACAACACCGGCGCTCATGATGCTAAAAAGTTGCGCTCCGGTAAAAGATGTAGCGGCCGGGGCCACGATCTTGCGGGCAAAATGGGTGATGGTCCAGAAGAGGAAAAGGATGGTGAGGCCGCTGCAGAGGGCACTCATCAGGTTTACCGCGCGGGCGGGATTACTGCCACCAAACAAAGAGATGAAGATTCTTCCGAGGATAACAAAGAGCGGGGCTCCCGGGGGGTGTGGCACCTGCATTTTAAAGGCGCTCGAGATAAATTCACCGCAATCCCACAGACTGGCAGTGGCCTCCATGGTCAGAATATATACCGTGCAGGCAACAGCGCAAACCAGCCAGCCTGTGATATTATTCACTTTGTTAAAGGTCATGTAAGTTTGGTTTTAAAGATGGCAAATATAGGCGTATCGGGTAAATGAAGGTAGGGGTAGGGATGTTTTAACGTACAATTTTTGCGAGAAGGGTATTCATCATTCAACGATCGGCCTCAGCAAGCCAAAAGCCAACAGCCGGTTTATGGTTTCTATTAGCCGGTTTTCATTCAAAGAATATTTTTACCGTCTGGTAATAAAGCCTGTTCACGAGATAATTATTCTGCGATTGCTCCATGAAACCGTGGAGGCCAAATAGTCCGGCGGCGTTGCCTTTATTGATGGCGATCTCGAGGTATCCGCCCGAGTTGAAGAGCGCAAGCTTTTCACCGTCGGAAGCATCGGCATAGGTTTCACTGATCCGGTCAATGATCTCATCTCTTTTAAAAACTATCTTGAAACTGCGGCCCCTTCGTTGAGTTTCAAATTCATCCCGGGTAATGTTTACGATCACATTCTCAAAATTGTCAATAAAAATAATCTGTCCCTCGATCCAATTTTCCCCCAGCAGCGGCCGGAGGTGATTTTTTTCGATGATGGCAATATCGGGCTCGCCGATATGTAAAAGGGATGAGCCTGTCTCGAGATCCTGGATGGCTTTTCCAAAGACCTGCACACAGTGAAGCGTGTTTTTGATAGCCGTCTTTGAAAGTGGAAGTCCGATAACAAGTTCGGGTTTCTCTTCGAGGATCATCGTCAGCAAGCCGTTATCTGCACAAAGAATATATTGATTCTTGTGAAAGGCCAGGAGCAGCCTGTCAGGTTTTTTTTCGAAAAGATTTACGAGAACGATATGATAGGTAAACTCCGGAAAATTGCTGATGGCGTTTCGACAGACATAGGCCGATTGCGGATAATTAAAAGGAGCAAGCTGATGTGATATATCGATCAACCTGAATTCAGGATTGATTTGCATAAGCTGACCCTTAATGGCACCCACGAGATAGTCCTGTTGGCCAATATCAGAAGTAAGGGTAACGATTGCCATCAATGGGTTGCAGGGATTTTGACTTGGTCTACAAGAGGTTTGTGACAAAGCCCTTCACTCAATAAAAATAGATTATTTTCCGGAAAGCAACAGGATAGCAAAACAGTGTCAACACCTATTTGACAAGCTTCCCTGATTTAAAATAAAATTTATGGACCATCTTATCGGTAAGTGACGGAAAGAATTTGTTCATGAAAACGGTTCGCATACCCGTAAACGTAAGTACAAGCGTACGTTTCCTTTTCTGGACGGCATGTAAAATATGATGTGCACATTCCTCTGCTGACATAAGTTTTCCTTCTTCCATAGTGCTCGAACCCTGTGCGTCGCCCTGTTCAGTAAGTGCCGCATTCCGGATGTTGGAGGTTACAAAACCCGGACAAACCCACATTACATTTACTCCGTCTTCGAGCAGTTCCGTTCGCAGGGCTTCAAGCCATCCCTGGAGGGCAAATTTCGAAGCAGAGTATCCGCTGCGGCCAGGAAGTCCGCGATAGCCCGCAATGGAAGAGATACCTACGATCGTTCCTTTTCTTTCAACGATGTGCGGAAGGGCAAATTTCGAGCAGTAAACGGCCCCGAAAAAATTCACGTCCATCACCTTGCGGATCACATCGGTATCGGCATCTTTTACCAATGCCCTCATGGAAATGCCCGCATTGTTTATCAATATATCTATTCCGCCAAATGTGTCAACGGTAGACTGGATAAATTTTTTGACGTCGGATTCAATGCTTACATCACAAACCTCCGCATGCAACATGATGTTGGCGTACTGCATCTGGAGGTTATACAATTTGTCGTAGTTTCTGCCACAGGTAGCGACCTTGGCACCCAAAGGTACCAGGGCATCGATCAGCGCGCGACCGATACCATCGGTTCCGCCTGTAATCACTACCACCTTGTTCTTAAAATATGAACTCATGCTCTCACAATTGTTTTGCAAACCTACACGAAAGAGCAGAATAAAAAAAAGCACCTGCCCTTATCGGGGATAGCGGTATCTGCATGGCCTAGGTGAGATGAGCCGGGTGTACCGGGAATAGTTGCAATGCCGGGTTCTTTGAAAGAAGATTACCTATACTTGCATATGCCAACTAAAGTCGTCACGCTTATTTCGCTATTGTCGTTTTCAGTGTTGAGTGCACTGGCGCAGCCATCAAAGCAGGTTAGCCAGATGGTTAGCCGGGATTCTTCCAGACTGGTGGAGATCTATAAAGACTTGCATCAGCATCCTGAACTGGGGTTTACAGAAACAAGAACTGCCGGAATCATCGCAAAAGAACTTAAAAGCCTGGGTTACGAAGTAATTACAGGAATCGCCCGGACAGGGTTGGCGGGAATTTTAAAAAATGGCAGCGGTCCTGTGGTTATGTTTCGCGCCGACATGGATGGCCTGCCTGTAAAAGAAGTGACCGGTTTGCCTTATGCGTCTGTGAGTTTGATGAAAAAGGAAGACGGAAGCGAGCAGTCTGTAATGCATGCCTGTGGCCATG
>JBDTEB010000505.1:0-3178 GCA_039922795.1 Chitinophagaceae bacterium | reverse complement strand
ATGGGACTCTTGTACATTTCGAGATTCATAATATAATATGTTGCCACGCCATTGAACCAAACATCGGAATGAATTTTATGTAAAGCAGACACGAAATAAATTATGCATAGCTGGATCATAATTGCATAAACGCCCAGGTTCGAGACAAAATATCTTAAAGCATTATTCCTACCGGTACCGGGGTTTAACGAGAAATGATCGTAGCTGTTTACAAAGATCATGTAGAAGGAAACAAAGAGTAAAATATTATCACCTCCGTTGGAGTACATGAAATTCATGTCGATCAGCAGGCGGCAGAGGATATGAAAAACGATAGCGGTGTAAAATCTTCCAATGCCGAAAAGGTAAAGAAATGCAACCAGGATACCCGCATAATATATAAGGGGAGCACCGTTGATCATGATCCCGGTGAGATAATTAAATAACCAGGGCAGGTTAAGGTGCTGATTAATAATATCGCCATTAATAAGAGATATCGATCCCCAGGCAAGAAATATCTTTTTGATGATATGAAAACATAGATAAATTCTGAAGATGGCACTGTAGGCGGCAAAATTGTTCCTGTAGGAAAGAGGAGCAATTATTCTGTATATTTTTTCCATGATTTGTCTTTTAAATTATAAAGATCACTTTTGAAATAAGGGTTTTCGTCCCTTGGCTTTGTGGAAAATCTTTGAGCAAAGCGATGAATACTGATTTTCGCGAGAACAACCTGAACAGAATAATTATTATCAAGTCCCTGTTTTTTCCGAACGATGTCAGCATGTTTAATAAGGGCGGTAAGTTGTGGGGTATGGTCAAAATCTGATCTTGCCATTTTCACGTATTCGTCATAACTGCAGGCACCAGGATGGTCGGAACATTTATTTTTTTGTTTGTAGATTTCAAAGCCGTCCCGCAACTGATCTTCAATGGGTGAGGTGGTATTGTACAGGATGTAATCGAGATTTGACAAATCGTCGTTGAGCAGGTATTTTTCTCTCTTTTCGTGAAGCAGTTTTTCGAAAATTTCGAAAGTGATATTTTTTGAAGAGTCTGAATTGTTTGTAAAGACATAGTAGAGCCGATCGTCTTCGTTTGGCGGTGGCGCGAAGAAGCCCCATCGCTGGTAAAAAACCTCGTCGAATATTTTGTAATGAGCTAAGTTGGAAGCGATTGGCAGGCTGGTTTCGGGGAAGTTGCCAAGGGCTATAAGCAGCCACCAGGCAATATAAATTGTTAAGGCAAGGGGTAACAGTATCCTGTACTTTCCTTTTATTGCTGTTTGCATGAGGCTTGACTTGAATGTGAAATAAAGGGCCTTCCTTTTATGGAAGACCCTTTGGGATTATTTAAAGTTTTGAGAGAAGAGACTGGCTCCTGACATCAACAGATGCCTGCTGAGTGCCCTGTGTCAAAATGATGCTCGTAAGCACTCTCACGATAATTTCCTTGGAATTGGCGGTGAGTACCTTTTTTATCGTTCTTATGATTGCCCCCGTGAACTGCACGGGATCACCCGGATTGACGGGGTTCAGGGCAGCATATGCCGTAACAGGTACATTTTTCAGGGCCTGCTCGTTGGTGTTGGCACTTCTGAAAGAGAATAAGCTCATTGTTGAAAGGCTTGCGATCATTACAAACATGATCTTTTTAACTTGTTTCATTGTAATTGGTTGAATTATTGTTTCCAGACCTGTCTCTCGCCATGGTTGGTTTTCAGCGTCCGGCTTTTTTCGTTATACCCGGAATGAACGTTTTTGAACTTTGCGATTTTTCAGGCCCTGAGAATCGGTTCTGCATCATTTGTCGTAATCCGGAAAGACCAGGGAAACATGTTTTCAAAAAAAATCCCGGATAGCCTTGCTGGAGGAGGGGTAAAACCGGCTACGCAAAACTTTCCCGGCTCTTGCTGTTTTGATTTTTAGTATTTTAGATACACTTCCCGCGTAGTGAAGAAAATTTCAAACGTTGAACCAGGCTGAAGAGAATATCATCAATTATCTTTTGAGCAGTCATCAAAGAAGACAGGGTGAAGAAAGTCTTTTTAACACCTATTCATATTTTATCGATCAGGCGATCACAAAATATTCCATTTCGCCAGACGAGGCGTTCGATGCATATTCCGATACCATTCTTACCACGATCTGGAAAATCGTAAGTCATTCATTCGAAGGGCGTTCTTCGTTGAAAACCTTCGTGTACCAGATTTTCCATAACAAATGCGTTGACCTTCTCCGGAAAAAAACGACTAATAAGAACAGCATACATATTACCGTTTCAATCAGCGACCTCAACATCGATATTTCCGATGCCGCCAAATCGTCCATTCAGAAGATCATAGATAAATCTGACATGGATATGTTATCGCAAAGGCTTGGCGAGTTGGGAGACAACTGCAGGCAATTGCTGATGCTCTCAGCGGATGGTTATACTGACAAAGAGATTGCGGCCGCAATGAAATACAAAACGTCAGACGTAGTGAAAACAAGCAGGTTGCGCTGTCTCGAACGACTAAGAAATGCTTATAAACAAAGTTTAGCAATCAGGTGATGGAAGACATTGAATATATTGACAGTTTTATTAATAACGAGTTATCGCGCGAAGAGATGCGTAACTTCGACAGGCGCATCCTTGAAGAACCGGGGTTTGCGGAGGAAGTGGCTTTTTATTTAAGTGCCCGAAAATTGGCGCAGGAGCAATCGGCGGAAGAGAAAAAGGAAAGATTCAGATCTATTTACAAGAGCCAGGCCCCGGTGATAAAAACACGATTCGGGAAGAAACTGCTTCCTTATGCAATCGCCGCTTCTTTGCTTATCACCGTTTGGTTTACCTGGTTGGCCGGAAATAAAAAAAGCCAAAGCGAAAAACTCGCGGACGCCTACATCGAAGCCAATCTGGCGACACTCGGGATTAACATGGATGACCAGGCTGACAGTATCCAATTCGGCCTGAAGCTTTATAACGAGAAAAATTACACCAAGGCCGAATCCGCTTTTGAATCCATTGTAAGATCCAACCCTGGAAACTTTGCGGCAATAAAATATGCCGGCCTGGCTGAATTGAATTCAGGCAAATATGACAAAGCGCTAGATAATTTCAGGAAGCTTGCTGCACAGACCTCGCTGTATGCCAATCCCGGGAAGTTCTACCAGGCCCTGACGCTGATGAAAAGAAAGGCAGAAGGTGATGCCGAAAA
>JBDTEB010000504.1:0-5388 GCA_039922795.1 Chitinophagaceae bacterium | reverse complement strand
TCCTCAAAGGATATAAAAGGTCAGAAGCAGCCATACCCGGCTAAACAGTCTGAAATGGATCCGTTGCCTGAGACAAGCATGCAGCATTACTTGCCCGCAGGCAAACTGAAAGGCAAAAAAGCAATCATTACCGGTGCCGACTCGGGTATTGGAAGAGCGGTTGCCATCGCTTTTGCCATGGAAGGCGCCGATGTAGCGATATTGTATAATGTAAATGACGATGACGCCCAAGAAACGAAGCGACTTGTAGAGTCTCATGGAAGCAAATGTTTGGTAATTAAAACCGACGTTCGTCAACGCCAGAACTGTTTCGATGCCGTTAAAAAGGCCGAAACTGAATTTGGGGGAATAGATATCCTGGTCAACAATGCAGCCTTCCAGTCGGCTAAGGAGAAATTCGAAGACATTACCGAAGAGCAGTTACGGCGCTGTTTCGAGACAAATATTTTTGCCTACTTTTTTATGGCCCAGGCAGTATTACCGCTATTGAAAAAAGGCGACACTATAATTAATACCGGTAGTATTGTCGGCATCACCGGAATTCCGATCCTTATCGATTATTCCTCAACAAAAGGCGCCATTCATTCGTTCACCAAATCACTGGCATTAAATCTTGGTGAAAAAGGAATTCGTGTAAACTCGGTTATTCCCGGACCCGTGTGGACGCCAAATATTCCCGGCACTATGCCCATTGAAGAAGTGGAAAATTTTGGGCATGAAGTTGCCCTGAAAAGACCAGGACAGCCTGAAGAACTAGCGCCAGCCTATGTTTTCCTGGCTTCACAGGACAGCAGTTTCGTAACCGGGAGCCTGCTGCATGTAACGGGTGGAAAATTATCCAGCGATTAATTATGACGAGATATCCTGAAAATACAATCATCGATCTTTTCGGCGGCGAGATGATGACCGAGAGCACAAAGAACGTGCTGGAAGAAAGATTATCAGTTCCCGAAAAACAAATCCCCGATTTTTTTTCTCCTCCTGATTTCCGGATATTGGTTGCCGTTAGTAATCGTTTACTTCCACAGGATGGTGCGAGAAAAATAGATCTTGCAGGAATGCTTGACAGTTCCCTGGCATCGAAAACAGGAAATGGATGGCGATACGATCTGATGCCGCCGGATGAAGATAGTTTTAGAAGGGGTATGAATGGAATTGAAGAAACATCCAACGCACTTTTTAATGCTTCTTTTTTGTCTTTGCCGGAAACAAGGCAGGACGAAATACTTCTGGCCATCCAGGAAGGGCATCCTGCGGGTGCAACATGGAATGAATTACCGGCTTCACTTTTTTTTGAGGAGCTGCTGGTTGCCTTAACGGAACTGTACTATGCACATCCATTCGGCCGAGAAGAGATAGGAGATCTTTCGGTTGCTGACAAACCGGGCTGGAAGCATATCGGATTAAATCAATTGGAATTACGTGAGCCGCGATCTCTATAAAAGACGCATTCCTCTCTTACCTATCAAGCACCTGATGATCACTGGAAACCCGATGAAAATATATAGCACCAACGACATTGTAGACGCCGTAATCATTGGCACCGGGGCAGGTGGAGCGCCATTGCTCAGCAGACTCGCGGGCTCGGGATTAAAAGTGGTTGCCCTGGAAGCTGGCAAACACTGGAACCCGCGAATGGACTTTGCCACAGATGAACACAGCCAGTCGAAATTGTTCTGGATGGATGAAAGGCTTAGCGCCGGTGGGGATGCGCTGGCTTTTGGGAACAATAATTCGGGAATCGGCGTTGGTGGCTCCACGTTACATTTTACCGCCTATGTGCCCCGCGCTCACCCGGATGATTTCCACATCAACACAGAATTCGGAGTAGGTGAAGACTGGCCCTTGTCATTTGCTGATCTCGAACCTTATTATGAAGAAGTTGAAAATTTTATCGGCGTGTCGGGTCCCGCAGAATATGCCTGGGGCGCGAAGAGAAAAAACAGGTATCCTTTTGCTGCGTTGCCGTTAAATGGAGCAGCCCAGTTGATGCAACGGGGTTGTGAAAGCATGGGTATCCCGACATCTGCTGCCCCCAATGCCGCACTCTCGGCACCCTACTTTCAGGAGGGATATGGTATGCGGCCCGCATGTACGAACAGGGGTTATTGCCAGGCAGGTTGTAACAACGGAGCTAAATCCAGTACGGATGTTACTTTTATTCCGCTTGCCATAAAATACGGAGCAGAAATAAGAACCGAATCATTTGTAACCGGTTTTGAAAAAGACTTGTCTGGCAAAATTACTGCCGTTATTTATCATGCTAACGGTGAAGAAAGAAGGCAGAAATGTAATAACGTTTTTCTTTCGGCTGGCGCCATTGAAACGCCCAGACTTTTGTTGATGAACGAGCTCGCCAATTCAAGCGGCCAGGTGGGTAAGAATTTTATGACGCATACCGGAATGCAGGTCTGGGGCCAGTTTGAAGAGGATATCCGTCCCTACAAGGGAATCCCCGGCTCGCTGATATCCGAGCACTATCACCGGGTAAGAGATGCAGACTTTGCTGGTGGTTTCCTGCTTCAGTCGATCGGGGTGATGCCCGTAACTTTTGCCACACAGGTGGCCAGGGGCAGAAAGATATGGGGTCAGGCATTGAAAGAGTGCGTGAGCCAGTACAATCATACGGCAGGAATAAATATTCTTGGTGACTGTTTACCCCATTCAGAAAACTTTATTGAGCTGGCTGATGAAAAAGACCAGCGTGGCCTGCCAAAACCGAGGATACATTTTACCAATGGCACCAATGAAAAGAGACTGACGGCCTATGCTGAAAAACTGATGAAGGAGATCTGGTCGAATGCCGGCGCAAAAGACATCTGGTCTTTTAACCGGAATCCTCACCTGATCGGCACCTGCAGAATGGGAAACGATCCGGCTCGTTCGGTGGTTGACAAAAATGGTCGAAGCCATGAGATCCCAAATCTTTTTATCGCGGATAACTCTGTCTTCCCCAGTTCCCTGAGTGTAAATCCGGCGCTCACGATCATGGCTGTTTCCTTGAGAACCGCAGACAAATTTCTTGAATTGAAGAATAATTAAAACAGGCGTATGGCAGCAAAAAGTTTTCTGGATATCATCAAATCTACCTATCAGGATGGCAATTATGCCGGCGACCAGTTTGGTGGAGCAGCAGGATCTTCTGGTAAGGGCCTGCCAGGGGATAGTCCGGGCAATTTTCTGTTTGCCACCGGTATTGAATGTTCTTATCCGACTATCAACCATGGAAAGGTGCGAAGAGACCAGCTCGAAGAATGCGGCCATTATACCTTCTGGAAAAAAGACCTCAAGCTGGTCAAAGACCTTGGACTGAAAGTATTGCGTTACGGTTTCCCTTATTATAAAGTTCACAAGGCTCCGGGAAAATATGACTGGACCTTTTGTGATAAAGTGATGAAGGAAATGCAGAAGCTGGAAATCGTGCCCATTCTTGATCTCCTGCATTTTGGTTTGCCAGACTGGCTGGGAAATTTTCAGAATCCCGAATTTCCGATCCATTTTGCCGCATATGCAAAAGCAGTGGCGGAGCGGTATCCATGGGTAAGATATTATACCCCCGTAAACGAAATCTATGTCACCGCAAAAAAAAGTGCAAAAGAAGGATTGTGGAACGAACAACTAAAATCCGACAAGGCATTTGTTACCGCCATGAAACATCTTGTGGCCGCAAGTATATTGGCCACACAAGCCATCGCACAAAAACGGCCCGACGTGATTATCGTTCAAAGCGAATCGGCAGAGTATCTTCATGAAGCCAGATCGGAACAGTCGCCGGAAGTTAAGATGGAGAATCAGCAAAGACTGATCTCGCTGGATCTTCTTTATGCGCATCCTCCCGACGCAAATGTGTATATCTATCTCACCGATAATGGCCTTACCAGGGAGGAGTACGAATGGTTTATGGTCGGCGAGCCACCCGGTTACCAGGTAATGGGTAACGACTATTATGGCCGCAATGAACGAATTAAACTTCCGAATGGCAAGATCTGTACTGCCGAGGACGTAATGGGCTGGTATCAGATCACCCACGAATATTATACCCGCTATCGAAAGCCCGTCATGCATACCGAAACCAATACATTCGACCCCGAACAGGCACCTACCTGGTTGTGGAAACAATGGATCAATGTACTTCGAATGCGCTCTGACGGCGTTCCCGTGCTGGGCTTCACCTGGTACAGCCTGACAGACCAGGTGGACTGGGATTGTGGACTGGCCGAGAAGAAAGGCACCGTTAATGCCTGCGGCTTATATGACCTGGATCGCAAACCCCGACCGGTTTCGGAAGCCTATCGCGCCCTGCTGCAAGAATTTGGACAAATCACGATCGTGCCGCATGGCGAACTGTTTGAAATCACCAACAGGGAAGCAAGACTAAAAGTAGAAGTATGACAAGTTTAAATACAGTGGATAACGGCAACGGGCAACCGACATTGGTGTTCCTGCATTATTTTGGAGGATCCTCCCGAACCTGGAGGTTTGTGGTGGATCATTTGGCCGCCAGGTTTAGATGTATTTCGGTAGACCTGCCGGGATTCGGCGGATCTGCCGATATAGCCATGCCTGATTATACAGTGGCTTCTTCAGCCGTTGCGTTCTCAGAATCACTGTTACCCTTAAACGCAGGTGAGTTTTTGCTGGTGGCTCATTCCATGGGTGCGAAGATCGCCGTGCAATATGCTGCCACGAATCCCGCAGGTTTGATCTCTGTAATTTTGATGGCTCCTTCCCCCCCGGTACCTGAACCAATGAACGCCTCTGACCGACAGGCTTTGAAAGAAATGTATGGCAAGCCCGATTTGATAAAGGAGCATCTTCGGAAAATTGCGCACGTTCACATCCCCGACGATATGTTAGAAGAATTGCTGGATGATAATCTTAGGGCGAATATCGATGCCTGGAATTCCTGGGCGGAGATTGGAAGCAAGGAAGATATCAGCAGACTTAGTATTCAGGTGCCTGTGCATTTTATTGCAGGTGAATTCGATGATCCCCTTTCCCCTGAATACATACAAGCTATTGCTGAAAAATTCTTTCCTGGGTCAGAGGTGACTACTATTCCAGGTGCGGCCCATCTTCTTCCCATCGAAGCACCGGCTGAAGTGGCGGCCTTAATCAGTACTCTGGCAGGAATTGGTAAATAGTGCCATGAACTCAGCGAAGGCTTATTTCAGCACCTAATGGATTTTCATTCCTCCATCTAGCGAATAAATTTTGCCACCCAATTTCCCTTTTACCAATCTCGCGGCTTCGGCACTTCGTTTTCCGGAGGCGCAATAAAACACAATATCCTTCCCGCCAGGAATTTCGTCGAGGCGGAGACTTAATTCTTTAAGCGGAATATGCAGTCCGCCGATATTGGAGACAAGTCGTTCTGCCTGCTCTCTT
>JBDTEB010000503.1:0-2932 GCA_039922795.1 Chitinophagaceae bacterium | reverse complement strand
CAAAACTCAAATGAAAATTTTCCGCGACAGAAACGAGTTCAGTTACCGCAGGTTCTGGTTCGGGAGATAGTTTGGTGGGCGAAGCTGGCCTGGATTCGGGAGCTGGCCTGAATTCCGAAGCTGGCCCGACTTCCCGAGCTGGCCCGAATTCCGAAGCTGGCCTGAGTTTCGGGGCTTGCCCGACTTCCTGACCAGAATCTGCCGCCTCCGGCGAAGCTTGGACCACTTCCTTAACAGACACCCGCTCAGACTGTTTTTCTGCCACGAGCTGTGGAAGAGGCGTATGCAAACGGTTACCCGAAGGAAAAACTACTGATATGTTACCACTCCTTACCTGGCGAACGGGTTCAGTCAACGCCTGCTGCAAGGCCGATTGCAATTGATTAACGGTAGCGAGAAGTTCGGAAGGAATGGCCTGCTGATCCGATTGCTGTTGCAATCGAAGAATGAGTGCTCTGATTGTTTCCATATGTTATGGTACTTTTGAACGTACAGTTCGATCGATAAAGTTAGCACTTAAATATAATTTACTAAGTCAGGCCATTGCATGTTTATAGAACCATCATTATTTGGAGAGAGAAGAGGTTGGATAGAGGTTATCTGCGGCTCCATGTTTTCGGGAAAAACAGAAGAGCTTATCCGAAGACTAAAACGCGCAAGGATAGCCAACCTCAAAGTTGAAATTTTTAAACCTGCTATCGATATCAGGTATCACCAGATGGACATTGTTTCACATGATGAGAATTCGGTGAATTCAACGCCTATCGATAACTCGCAAACCATCCTGCTGATGGCTAACGATGTCGATGTCGTGGGTATCGATGAAGCACAGTTCTTCGATGATATGCTGCCTGAAGTTTGCGACCAGCTTGCCCTCCGCGGAACCAGGGTCATCATCGCCGGACTGGATATGGATTTCGCCGGCAAGCCATTCGGACAGATGCCCTTTCTCCTTGCAAAAGCCGATTATCTCACCAAACTTCATGCGATCTGCGTGAAATGCGGAAATATCGCCAACTACTCTTACCGCAAAACCGGTGAGGCTTCGCAGGTACTCGTGGGAGCGCAGAGCATGTACGAACCTCGTTGCAGGCCATGTTATTTCAAAGGAGATTTTTAAAAGAAGCGCAGCCCAAAAAAATGAATAGATTTTTTGCACTTTTTAAAAAGGATTTATTGCTGGAATTGCGTCAGCAACATACCTTTTACGGCATATTGCTATACGTGGCTTCCACCATCTTCGTGCTTTACCTGGCGATGGGCCAGCCAGAAGCTGTAGTATGGAATGGCTTATTCTGGATGATCCAGCTCTTTGTTTGCGTGAATGCAGTAGCGAAAAGTTTTCTGCAGGAAAGCAGGGGAAGGATGCTCTATTTCTACACCATAGCCGGAGCCCGTGATTTTATTATGGCGAAACTCCTCTTCAATGCGCTTCTTATGATGGCCATGACGATCGTCAGCCTGCTGCTTTTCACCTTGCTACTCGGAAATCCCCTGAGCAATTCGCTAAAGTTTTGCGGCATGGCGATCCTCGGCGGAACTGGCCTAAGCATCATTTTCACCTTCCTTTCAGCCGTCGCTGCCAGGGCGGGTCAGGGTGCTGCACTCATGGCCATTCTCGGTTTTCCGCTGATCATTCCGCAGGTTCTGCTGACGATGAGGCTCTCAAATACCGCCTTCAGCGATGTGTTCCTGGGAAGCAGTTTACAGATCGTTGGGCTCCTCGCTGCTCTCGATGCTCTTATCATCATTCTCTGCATAATCCTCTTTCCTTTTTTATGGAAAGACTGATTTCCCCGTCTATTTAAACCTTATTTTTGTTCCCTGATTTTGAGGACCCTGTGCTCCTATCATACTGAACATATATTTATGCTGCTGCGCCAAACCTGGTGGAAAATTATTTGTATCGTTTTACTGACCTACACCATGATAGCCGGTTTTCTGGTTAGTGTGCCGACTATCGGGAACCTCAACGAAACAATTCGTAACCTTTACTTTCACGTGCCCATGTGGTTCACGCAGATCGTACTCATCTCATTTTCACTTTTATATTCTTTGCTTTACCTGCGGAAAAATAATGCGGACCATGATATCTATGCCGTGGAATTTGCCAAAGCCGGTATCATATTCGGCGCAATGGGGCTGATCACCGGGGCCATCTGGGCAAAATATACCTGGGGGGCACCCTGGAGCAACGATCCCAAACAAATCGGTGCAGCTATTGCCCAGCTGATATATCTGGCTTATTTCGTTTTGCGCAACTCTATAACGGATATCGATAAACGTGGAAGAATATCTGCTGTCTATAATATTTTTGCCTATTGTATTTACATCCCGATGATCATGATTCTTCCCAGACTGGTTGACTCCCTGCACCCTGGCGGAAAAGGCGTAAAGGGAAATCCCGGGCTCAATGGAGCGGATCTCGATCCTGCCATGCGTGTTGTTTTTTGGCCCGCCGTTATTGGATGGATATTACTCGGTCTTTGGATATCAACTGTTTATATCCGGATTAAATTAGTGGAAGAAAAGAAATTATCTGTTGCATGAAAGCATTACGTTACTCTCTAATATTGATATCTGCCCTTTTTTACAGCACTTTCTGCCTGGCGCAGAACAGTACTGAAGTGGCGACCGAACAGGCTACCGGGATGAGGGCAGATGGAAAAATATATGTTGTGATCGCTATTGTTCTGACGATACTTTTTATCCTGATCGCCTACCTCGCCATCGTTGATAGAAAGATTAGCAGGCTTGAAAAAGAAAACAAATAAACGGTGGAATTTCAAGGCAATTGCCATGGACTTACTTGCTGATAAAAATTAAATAATATTATATGGCAGCTCCTGACTATAGTTTCTTTGCCGCAGTTGAAAAGAGTTTTGACAAGGCAGCAGCCTTTACCACTTGGGACAGTGGGGTTCTCGAACAA
>JBDTEB010000502.1:0-7152 GCA_039922795.1 Chitinophagaceae bacterium | reverse complement strand
CCAGGTTTACCTGAAGTACTTTATAAAATGATTCGGGACTGTACGTCAAAAATTCACCAAAAAGAGTGATGCCCGCATTGGCAACGGCGAGCGTAAGACGGCCAAAACGATGCACCGTTGTGTCAACCATTCGGGAGATAAAATCAGCATTTGAGGCGTCCCCCGGGAATGCGATACTTACTCCACCCTGATCATTTATCTTTTTACTGGCCTCTGTCGCGAGTTTTTCATCAAGGTCGTTCAATACCACGCTGGCGCCGCCGAGTGCGAGCTGGCGCGCGATCTCGAACCCAATACCCTGCCCGGCACCGGTGATGATTACCACATCGTTTTTAAAATCGTAGGTCATTGTTTTTTTTCCAGAACTTGAACGTAGCGATTTTATCCGGGTCGGCAAGAACGATTAATTTCCGTAGCCGGTCGCGGATGCAACGAGTCCAAAATATTTAGCATTAACGCTAAATATATTAGCAAATTTCACCTATCTTGGCTGTTCCATGATGACTTCCCTTACCAATCGTTCCGTAGCGCATTTTGATCTTGATGCTTTTTTTGTGAGTGTGGAATGTCTTAGGCAGCCTGCTCTCAGGGGTCTGCCACTAATCGTTGGAGGAGGCGAGCGGGGCGTGGTAGCGGCCTGCAGTTACGAAGCCCGGCGTTTTGGAATTCACAGTGCCATGCCCATGCGGCTGGCGAAGAGGCTTTGCCCGCAGGCAAAAGTAATCGGGGGCGATATGGAATCCTATTCCAAATACTCCAAAGACGTCACAGACATCATCCAGTCGAAAGTGCCGCTTTGCGAAAAAGCGAGTATCGATGAGTTTTACATCGATATGACGGGCATGGATACTTATTTCGGTTGTGCGAAATTCAGCGCGGAACTTAAAAAGACCATCGTCAAAGAAACCGGGTTGCCGATAACCTATGCGCTTGCTTCCAATAAACTGGTGAGCAAGGTAGCTACAGATGAGGTAAAACCGAACGGCCAGATCCAGATCGATTTTGGCAACGAGAAAGAGTTCCTCGCTCCGTTAAAAGTGACCAAGCTTCCGATGGTGGGCAAACAAACGGGAGAACTGCTCAGGCAGATGGGGGTTGAAACGGTAAAAGTGCTTTCAGAGATCCCGGTAGAAATGATGCACAACCTGCTTGGGAAAAACGGTATCGAGTTGTGGCGGAGGGCCAACGGTATCGACGACAGCCCGATCATCCCCTACAGTGAACAAAAAAGTATCGGCACGGAAAACACCTTCAGTACCGATACCATCGATATGAAATTCCTGCACACGGAGCTGGTGCGCATGACCGAGCAGATCGGTTTTGAATTGAGACAGCAGAATAAACTTGCGGGATGTTTGACTGTAAAGATCCGGTATTCAAATTTTGATACGGTTACCAGGCAGGTGAGTCTTCCTTACACCTCTTCCGATCATATTTTTCTGGAGAAAGCAAAAGAGTTGTTTGCCAAACTTTATGACCGGAGGCTGTTGATTCGCCTCATCGGGGTAAGGTTCAGTCATCTTGTGCCGGGTAATTACCAGATCAGGCTTTTTGATGATACGGAAGAAATGATCCGCCTGTACCAATCGATTGATAGTATCAAGAAACAATTTGGTCCGGCGCTCGTGGTAAGGGCCGCCGGGTTGACGAATTATGATGGTGTTGGAAGCCGGCGGGCACGGAACATTGTTGCGTTTGGAAGATCCTGATGGCGTCCGGCAGTTTTAAGGAACGCTCGCCAGATTGAACTTCCACTTGTTCGCAGTGCGGGAAAAGAGCTGCCAATAGCGGTTAATGCAACTTAACTGTGGTCGCAGCCTTACCTCGTGTCGGTTAATCGAACCTTCACCTGTTCGCAGCGCAGGAAGAAAGCTTGCCGGTTTGCGGTTAATCGAACTTCACTTTTTTGGAGAGTACGGCGATGCACAATCCCAGCAAGGCGATCACGGAAAATGAAATCCTTAAACTGGTTGCGCCAGCTATCAGTCCGATCAATGGAGGCCCTGATAAAAATCCGAGAAAACCTATCGTGGAAACGGCTGCAAGCGCCACGCCCGGTGACATCACTTTCGATCTTCCGGCGGCGCTGTAAACCAGCGGAACTACGGATGATACGCCAAAACCCACAAAAAGAAAACCAATGATTACTGTAACCAGGTTTGGAAAAATTACGGAGATGATCAGTCCGGAGGCGGTGAGCAGCCCGCTAAGTTGCAGGATCTTCTTCGATCCAATCTTGTGTGTAAGCCAGTCTGCCACGAAACGTCCCAGTGCCATCGTACTCATGAATGCAGTCAGACCCGCACCCATCCAGGCTTCATCGGCCAATACCACTTTTTTGAAGTACACGCCGCTCCAGTCGAACATCGTTCCCTCACAGATCATCGAACAGAAAGCAATCGCACCAAGCAGAACCAGGGATCTGTCAGGCATGGCAAACAACGGCTGACCTTTACCTGAGTGTACATCCTGTTTTAATATATATCGTTGGCTAACGAGCAGTATAGTGATCGCGAGCAAGAAGATCAGTACGAAATGCTGGTAAGGCAGTATCGAAGTGCCCATCATGTAAGTGCCAATCGAGGCCCCCGAAAAACCTGCCAGACTCCACAATCCATGGAAAGAAGCCATGATCGGCCGGCCATACAGAGACTCGACCCCTACTGCCTGCGTGTTGACAGATATATTAAGCATATTGCCGGAAAGTCCGAACAGAAACAGCCCGATAATCAATTGAAAGCTGGACTGGGCAAGGCCGAGGCTAACCAAGGCCATCGCATAGGCAACGGAGGCGACGATGACTATCTTGCGGCTACCCAGTTTTGCCGTTAGCCATCCGGAAAGGGGCAGTGACACAAAAAGGCCGGTCGGCAGAGTGAATAGAATCAGCCCAAGGCGGGTATCTGAAATGCCCAGGTGTTGCTGTATAGTGGGAATACGGGAGGCCCAGCTAGCGAAGCAAAGTCCGTAGAGAAAAAATATTGACCCTACCGCAATGCGGTGAATCCTGTTTGTTGAAGTCAGAGTCAGTTCTGCACTAAGCATAATATCTTGATAATTATCGATTTGGAGGAATTCTCGTTGCGGTTTTCTGCCCGCTTGCGTGGTTGTTCTCCCAAGTTATTCGCAAACTTAACGCGATAATTGCAATAATTTGCAATTTCAAGGTTAACAAATTGCATATGTTTGCAAATATGCTGAAAGAAGAGCGCTTGCAAAAAATTCTCTCTCTCCTCGAAAAGGACAAAAGGGTATTGTTGTCCGAATTAAGCCGGGAGCTGTACGTTTCAGAAGACACCGTTCGCCGCGACATCAGGGAATTATCGCTAAAGGGACTGCTTCACATGGTCAGGGGCGGGGCGGTTCCGCATGCCCCGGGCCCCAAACCCTTTCATGACAGGATTCACTTTGCAAGTTCAGATAAACAGGTGATGGCTACTAAGGCGCTGAGTTTATTAAAAGACGGACAGGTGGTAATTTTTGACGGCGGAACCTCTACACTCGCCGTCGCTTCCATTCTTCCCCCGGAGTTGAAGATTACCGTGGTTACCAATAGTTTTCCCATTGCCAATCTGCTCGCCACTCATCCCTGCGTACAGGTATTGTTTGCCGGTGGGCGCCTGTACAAAGAGTCCATCGTGACCGTCGGACTTGAATCAACGAGGTTTTTCGGACAGATCAGGGCGGACTTATGTTTTATGGGAGTTTGCAGTATTCATCTCGAGTTGGGTTTGACAAATGATTCATACGAAGAATCGGAAGTGAAGATGGCCATGATCGCACATTCCCGCAAAGTCGTCGCGCTTACGACGCCAGAAAAAATTGATACCGCGGAGTCTTATTATATATGTCCGGCCGCTGCCGTGAATACGATCATTACACCCGGAACCTGTGAGCATATGCTTGAACCGTTCCGTTCAGCCGGGATTACGATTTTGTAAGACTATTCGCGATGCAAAATAACTTTCAAACCCCGCCCGCTTTGCTACACAGCTAAAACGATTTTGCCTATCTTGCTGCGGGGCCTGACCCCTATTTCAGGAAATAAACTTAAGGCCGGCTTTTAAATCTGACGCCGATGTCATCTGGCAGAGGCCGATCAACAATGAAACGCGTATCACTCAAAGACATCGCTTGCATGGCCGGGGTATCCACCTCTACCGTTTCCCTTGTGCTGAACGGGAAGGCGCGCAAAATGCGTATCAGCGATGGTCTGGCCAAAACAGTTAAAGCCATCGCGAAAAAAGCGGGCTACCAACCTAATCAGGTCGCGGTAAGCCTGCGAACCGGGAAATCTAAAATCCTCGGACTGGTCGTTGAATCCATTTCCGGTAATTTTTTCGGATCACTGGCAAAAGTTATTGAAGAAGCCGCACAGGAACATGACTATCGCATCGTGTATTGCAGTACGGAAAATGACAGCAACAAAGGACATGACCTGATACAGATGCTTTCTCATCGCCAGGTTGACGGTTACCTGGTGACCCCGACCTCGGGCATGGAAAAAGATGTAAAAATGCTGCTGGACAGTAAACAGCCCCTTGTGCTGATCGACAGTTATTTTCCTTCCATCCCTGCATCTCATGTTACCGTGGATAATGCCGGCGGCGTAAAAACCGGGATGCAGCACCTCATCGACAAAGGCTATAAAAACATAGGTTTCATTACGGTAGATCTACCCCTCATACAGATGATACAGCGTGCTAACGGTTACCATGAAACGCTGACGGCCAATAGCATCAGGTTTAAGGCTGGTTTTGTTTTAAAGCTTTCGTATAATGGAGACCGGGACGAATCTGTCAACCGGATTGCGACCTTTATAAAAAAGAATTCTAAACTGGACGCCATTTTTGTTGCCACCAATTATCTCGGGATTGTGGCGCTGGAAAGCCTTAAAGTGCTTGGCATGAAAATTCCGGAGGATATTGCCATGATTTGTTTTGACGATCATGATATCTTCCGTTTATATCCACCTGGGCTGTCTGTGATTCAGCAACCTATACTGGAGATCGGCCGAACAGCCGTGAGGCTTCTTGTGGAGCAAATGGAAAATGGCGACCCCATCGCTGCTCCCGTTAAAATACAACTGACACCAAAATTTATAAACAGAAAATCTACGTGAAGAATCCTGTGGGTAACCTCAGGGATTAATTTAAAACCATTTTTGTATTATGAAAAAACTCTTCTTTTCTTCCATAGTTATTTTCTCTGCCTTTTCAACCGTCGCGCAGGAAGTCGGCAAGATTACAGATCCAGTGGAATGGATCAATCCGTTAATGGGAACCGATTCAAAACCCAGCCTATCTAACGGTAATACCTACCCGTCGATCTGCGTGCCCTGGGGCATGAATTTCTGGGTGCCACAAACCGGCAGGAATGGGGATGGCTGGGTATATACCTATGGTGCCGATAAACTGCGCGGTTTTAAACAGACGCACCAGCCTTCCCCCTGGATGAATGACTACGGCATGTTTTCCCTTATGCCCGTCACCGGGAAACTGCGATTTAACGAAGAAGCAAGATCCAGCTGGTTTTCGCACAAAGCGGAAATCGTAAAACCTTATTATTACAGTGTCTATCTCGCCGATGCGGATGTTACCACAGAGATCACACCAACAGATCGTGCGGCGCAGTTTCGTTTTACTTTTCCTTCAACAGACAGTGCCTATATTGTTGTAGATGCTTTTGAAAAAGGATCATACATCAAGATCATCCCCGCAGAAAAAAAGATCATTGGTTATACGACGAGAAACAGTGGCGGTGTTCCGAAGAATTTTAAGAATTATTTTGTAGTCTATTTCGACAAAGCCTTCACTACCGCTCATGCCTGGCATGAAAATACGCTGGCCAAAGACACACTGGAAATCAGTTCTGAACACGCTGGCGCCATCGTGCAATTCAAAACTAAAGCGGGTGAACAATTGAGGGTGAGAACGGCTTCGTCATTCATCAGTTTTGAGCAGGCAGAACTTAACCTGAAAACTGAATTGGGCACTGATGCTTTTGAGGTTACCAAACAAAAAGCAAAAGCCGCCTGGAACAAACAGCTGAATCGCCTGCTGGTTGAAGGCGGAACTGTTGACCAGACGCGAACATTTTATTCCTGCCTCTATCGGGCGATCCAGTTTCCGCAAAAACATTATGAATACAATGCAGCGGGGGAGATCGTGCATTACAGTCCATACAATGGGAAGACGCTGCCAGGTTACATGTATGCCGGCACCGGATTCTGGGATACTTTTCGCGCACTCTTTCCTTTGCTGAACCTGGTGTATCCGTCTATAAATATGGAGATGCAGGAAGGACTGATCAACGATTTCAAGGAGGGCGGATTTCTTCCTGAATGGTCCAGTCCGGGTTATCGCAATGTGATGGTGGGCAACAATTCTGCCTCAGTAGTTGCTGACGCCTACATGAAGGGATTGAGGGGTTATGACATCAACACATTATACGATGCGCTGATAAAAGATGCCAATACCGAAGGACCGATGGATGCCGTTGGACGTAAAGGCTATGAATATTACAATACGCTGGGTTATGTGCCCTATGATGTGAAAATAAATGAGAATGCCGCGCGTACGCTGGAATATGCGTTTGATGATTTTTCTATTTATCAGCTGGGTCGTGCCTTGAAAAAACCAAAGTCAGAGATCGGGATTTATGCCAAACGTTCCATGAATTATAAAAACCTTTTTGATCCGCAGCATAAATTAATGCGTGGAAAAAATAAGGATGGCAGTTTTCAGTCTCCATTTAATCCATTTAAATGGGGTGATGCTTTTACTGAAGGGAACAGCTGGCATTACAGCTGGAGCGTGTTTCACGATATTGCCGGGCTAGTGAAACTGATGGGTGGTAAAGAAAGTTTTGTGGGTATGCTGGATTCTGTTTTCAAGATGCCCCCTGTGTTTGACCAAAGCTATTATGGCGGCGTGATACATGAGATCCGCGAGATGCAGATCATGAATATGGGACAGTATGCGCATGGCAATCAGCCTATACAGCATATGATATACCTGTATAATTATGGAGGTGTTCCGTATAAAACCCAATACTGGGTGCGGCGTGTGATGGATCAGCTATATCGTCCGACTGCTGACGGGTATTGTGGTGACGAGGACAATGGCCAGACATCTGCCTGGTATGTTTTCT
>JBDTEB010000501.1:0-3436 GCA_039922795.1 Chitinophagaceae bacterium | reverse complement strand
GCACTCAGTTGAACAGCCAGGCCGGATCTTTCACGATCTATATTGATCTTTCTATCCTGGTACCCAATAATAGAAAAGACAAGAGTTGCACCTTTGTTTACGCGCAGTGAAAAAGTGCCATCAGCAGCGGTAATAGTTCCGGTAGTTTGATTCTCTACCTTAACTGAAACATCAGGCAGCGGGTCTCCCTTATCGGAGATAACTCTACCGCCGACAGAGATTTTTTGTTGACCGATTGACACTAGTGACAAAAGCAAAAAACAGGGAATGAACCAAAACCTGAGCCCTTGACCCAACAAAGCAAATCGTTTTTTTAGCATGGCTTTTTTTTGATATTTTAATAATTTAGAGAAAGAACGAGTAAGCAAATTCGCAGTGAATAAAATTTTTGGTTTTACATCTGCCATTATTGATATCCAAAGTATAATGAAAATTTTCTGAAATAAATAAGCTCAAGGCATATTTATTGCACTAAGAGGTGCTGCTACTTCTTGGTGAGCAGGGGAAGTAATTGACAGGATTTAAGAGTTATTAATAAAAACAAGCTCTCGTGCAAGCAAAACAGCATTTCGCTTTCTTAATATTTGATTTTCTTTTTTTTTTAAAAAGTAGTGTCAGGAAGGGTACAAGCGATTTCGTAAATTCATTCAATCGCATCACAATGTAAAACAAATTTCCTGATGGAATTCAAGCCATTAAAAATAAAATTGGCGTATGATCCTCCCCATTTTCAGGACAGGTATTTAAGATACAATTACTCATCTTAAGTTATCCATGTTATGGTAAGGCAAAGCAGACGCAAGTTAGCTAAGATGTACGCAAATCTTCGAATATGTATTCGACTACATTAAGATATCGTATCGTGCTTTTGAACTTAGGTTGCCCCATAGTGACGCAAATTCGAATCACGTTCGATCTTCAAGGTAAACTCTCCGGACGGTTCGAATGAGTGTCAACCAGGATGTACAATTGTTTCGCAAATTATTTGCGTTATTCCTTGCCAGATTATTCTTCGAAAGCAGGGGTATTGGGAACCAGTTTTAAACTGCCTAAAAAGTCGAGGCAGGCAGCCTTTACGTTATAGCTCCTTCCATCCATCAAATGAACAGCCTTCACTGTTTCAACAAAAGGTTGCCTGATGCGCACATACAACATGTAGTTGATCGCCATTAAGGCAATATCCATATTATTGTCGCTGCTGAATTTTTTCAAAAGCTCTCTTGCTTCGGAATTGTCAAATTCATTGTAGACGATGGCTGCCGCAGTCACTGATACCGGCGGATAGTCGTCGTGCATCGCCTGTAAAAGTTCAGCCCGGTGGCTTTTCAAAACAGCGGAATTTTGTGACCGTAAACCGATAGCCGCCCAGTACCTTATTATTTTGTTGGCATCTTTTAGTCCCCGTGCCTGTTGCGACGCGGACTGGTTCCCCCGCTCACCCGAAAGGGAAGCCATCTTGTAAATAGCTGTAAGAGGGTAGTTCTTTTCACTTTGCCTGAATTCATACGGCGTTGTACCCTTCAACCGGTTGATCTCATATTCGGGGAGAAACATGACATCGCGTGAGGCCAGAATTTCTTTGTCGAGTAACTTCCTCATTCGTTCCAATACCGTTTTTGCCCCTGCGCTATTCATTAGGTTGGCAGTTTCCCAAACATCCTTTTCGATATCAAACAAGTACTCGGCCGGACGTGGTTCAAACAATCTTTTTTGCAATGCATTGAGTTTGTTTTCGGCCAGGTCCTGTCTCATCTGGTTTTTAATATCGCCAATCTCCATGTAACGTATATAGTGTACCTCGGGCGTAAAAGGGAGGTAATTTCTCGAATACATATACCTGCCATCGGTAATGCTCCTGATCATGTCTATGCCATTATCTGACCTGTCGCTTGATAACAACAAGTGGTCTGACTTTGGAGACCGCCTGCTTCCTATCAGGATTCTTCCTTTTAAATATTCCGGAGCAGTTCCCCCGGCCAGGCTTATCAATGTTGGGGCAAGGTCTTCAAAGTCTATCAATTCATCTGTTATCATCCCTGTTCCCCATGGGGAAAGATGTTTATACATGGGTGGAAACCAAATAACAAACGGAACGCGGTACCCCAGGTTGATGCCGTTTGTTTTGCCCCGCGGTATACCTTCCCCGTGGTCGGCATAAAAGAAAATGATGGTGCTGTCAGTAAGATGGTCGTCGTCTAATCTTTTCAGTAATTTTCCGATCTTGTTATCGGTGAGTTTGATCGAATTGTATACCCTTGCCAATTGCTTGCGCATCTCGGGGCTGTTACGGTAAAAAGGCGGAACGTCAAAGTCGTTATCACCAATACGGTCACTTGCGGGCAATTGGTTGATCACTTCTTTGGTATACTTTTCGTACGTATCGGTCATTGTCCGCGACTGGTGTGAATCCATAAAATTAAATACTGCGAAGAAGGGTTTTCCCGGCGTCCTGTTCCACCACCCGGCCTTTGCGGAGCTTTCATTCCAGGCCTCCCGGATAAATTCATCCGCCTTTAGAAAGTTATAATCCGTTTTTACATTATTGGTTGCGTAGTAGCCCGCCTGTTGCAGGAATAAAGGAAACCCATGGATATAATCCGGAATAGGTATATAACTCCGGTGATTGCCACAACCCAGCTCATAGGTTCTTACGCCCGTTATTATGGTAGAGCGGCTGGGCGAGCAAACGGTGCCAGTTGAAAAAGCATTTGTAAACCTTACGCCTTCTTTTGCAAGCCTGTCTATTACAGGTGTTCTTGCGTTTTTATTGCCATAACAGCCAAAAAACTGTGGGGAGGAATCTTCTATGGTTATCCATAATATATTTGGCCTTGTTTGTTCAAATGAATCAGTAAAGAAAAGCGTAAAAAGGAATAAAATAGGTAAGGATTTCTTCATTATATCATTTATACTGGTAAAAGTACACAGAGAGAAATTTTTCGCGCCTGATGGGTTTATTCCTGCGTTTGGAAAAATAAAAGCCGGTACGCTTCATGGGATAGATGCCCGTACTGTATTCTAAATATAGTCACATATACTCATTATTTTAATTGGCCGCAAACGAATTTTTGTCTATGAGGTACCTCAGGTTTGAGAAAATCAATTCAAATCGAACGCTCATCCCGGAGTAAATCCATGAATGCTGAAATGAAAAAGGGATGATAGCACCCTACTGGTAAATACGCTGATGTTTGACCGAAAGCTACTATATGACTGGTTTTTTACCGGGTCGTAGATAGCTTCTTTCATATATTGGTAGCGCAAGTTTTGAGCAGTGGTTTATTTTACCTAAATATGCACCATGAGCAACTGTTTTCTTAAGCTTTCCAGGATGATGGGCTGGATGCTGAGCCTCACCGTCTTATCGCCTTTTTTTGCTGAAGCCCAATCCTCTTGGCAAAACGTAACGGTGCAATACCTGCAACAAAAGCTTGCC
>JBDTEB010000500.1:0-9000 GCA_039922795.1 Chitinophagaceae bacterium | reverse complement strand
TGGCGCCATAGGTGCCTGGGTAGGTCATCATCAGATCGTATAATTTTCTGATCCCGTACGTTTTTTCCGCAGGCAGGTGCCAGATCGCGAGGTCAGTATCCGTGTCAGCAACATTTCGGTAAAAGGTAGGATTGGTCCAGATGCGCTTCATAAAACTATCGCGCTTACCCGCTTTCAGCCCATTTTTAAAGTAGAGATAACTCAGCGTATGTGCCTCCTCGTTAAACTTCTTTTTTCCTGCGGCATGGCGTTCGAGTAATACCGGCCACAGTTTGATGAAATCGTTATAGATTTTTTCGATGTTTTCGTAACTGGCAAGAAAAAACTCTCCAAGATGATAGGTAGGGATAGTGTCGATCTTGTGCCCAAGCAACTCCTCGGTGATCTCTTTGAGGTCATTGCAGTTGAGTCCGTTGATCACATACTCGGGTTTTACATCGTCTTCAAAAGATATGAAACCCTGCTTCGCAGCGGCAGCGAATAATGTGTCCACCGGTTTAAGAAAGATACAATCGGAGTCAAGGATCAGATAGGTATCATTCGCATTTTTCCTGTTTTTCGTAATGTATTCCAGGATGGAAAATTCGTAGAACTGGTTCTGGAAAGAAAAGAAATATCCCTTTGGTGTTTTGTAGTTAAAATCGGTGAAGATCACTTCTACATTCATCTCGTTAAGCAATGCTTGTACATCCCTGCCATCCACGACGGGCACCTGTTTGGCATTTGTAAAGAGCAGATGTTTTTCCTGTTTATTGAAACGGATGCTGGTAAGATAAAATACCAGGATGCAACGCCAGTAGATCTCCTGGTGTTCGTTGGAGGAAGACATTTTTCCGGTTTGCGGAAAGTAGCTTTCTTCTTTTTTGTCGTCAACGCACAACCAGGTGCAGATATAATTCATCGGGCAGCAGTTTTAAGTTTTCTATTTTTTTTGTCGGCTTCGATATAATAAAGGGCCATGCCCACCACACCCCAAAAGACCAGCGGTGGAACATAATTCAGAGAGAACAAAAGCCCACTCACGCAGAATGATATCAGGATGATCGAGTTGCCGGAAAGGCCTCTGGCCATAGTTTTTACCAGCATATAAAGAAGCACTCCATATTTTAGTAAGAGGCCTGCGATACCATGATAAAAAAGCATCTCCATAAATCCTTCGTGGAAGTGCTGGCCCGTCATTGGCGGCCACCAGTCAACCATGGGGTTGGGCATCTCAAAGCCTTCGAAGGTCCAGCCGAAGATGGGTCGTTTCAAAAACATTTCTCCATACACTTCTCGTTGCTCCAGCCTGAAATTTCCTGTACTTCCTTCCTTGGCAGGATTAAAGATTTCTCCGAAACGCTCGGCAAAAAACACGAGGAATTTTGGCATTAGTGTTGTCGCCAGGAAAGACATGAGGAAGATGAGGGCAATGGCGCCGATAGTAATGGATACGATCTTTCCTGCCTTCAGATATTTATTGCGGATGGCTCCGATGAGGTAAAAGAAGAGCGCCAGCATGGCACTGCTCCAAACCGACCTGTGCTGGTGAATAAGAATGATGATCACGCAAATAAGGAAGGGCCAGAGATATTTTTTCTTGTTGGTAACAATAAACTGGTGCAGGTACCAAAGCAACGGGATGATCATCATGAGCACATGCGTTGCATGAATTACCCTTCCGTCACCTGCGAACGGACCATAGTCAACCATGTCTACCGCATCAAGACTAAAGGAAAATCCTCTTCCGAATAATAACATGAAAACGAAATAGGTGACCATGTAAAACTTGGCGACAAATCCCAGCAGATCCACATCCATCCACCTGAGCAGGTATTTTATGTAAATCACGTAAACGACCGGGAAGTGTACCGTGAACATGGTGAGCTGTTTGAAAAAGCTGTCAAACTTGAACAGCGATTCAAAAACAAGCCTCAGCATCATCAGGGTGAACAGCACCATGTAAACGCGTTCCTCTTTCTTCAGTTCCTTATACTTGAAGAGCATGAAAGCATAAATGCCCAGACCCAGCAACTTGGTGTACCCCTCGATCACCATCGAATTACCGATGATGATCCAGTTGAATATATTTTCAGTCAGCAGAAAAGTGCCAAAGAAAAGCAGGAATTGCCAGGTAAAAAATCGAACCTTATATGATGTAAGTGTGGCTTGCATAGTTTAACCCTGTGTAGCAGGATTCGGCTGGCGGGCAGAACCCAGAATTTTTGAAATGGCTTTTTTCGCATACTGTCGCATAAGCATCAGGTTTAGCAAGCCATTCAGCAGTACAACTTTTGGATGGTGCCTGTTATCCACCCATTTCATTTTCTTTTCGTCCATAATATACATGCCTTTGATATTGGCTTCCTTTTCGGCGGTGTTTACTACCCCGCGGTAAATAGCCGCCTTTTTGTCCACCTCTTCCCTGCTGATGTATCCAAGATGTTTCAGTCGGAAATTTGTACCCATTTTATAACCGGTGATCCCTTTTACATTGGGTGAATCGATGATGAGGTTTTCAAAGTATCCCGATGGCTGTTCTTTCCACATGATCCTGTCATGACCAGCTGAATAATTCAGTCGGAATATCGATCCTGCAAAATGTTCCCGGTCAATAAAATGAAAACGTCTGAATGCATACTGGGTTACAAAACGTGAACTCATCAGTTTGTCGAAGTCTGCGCGGGTAAGGCCGGGTTCAAATATTTCATCGACATCGATCCAGAGACACCAGTCAGGATTGCGTTTGCGAACAGCTTCATAAAGCATGTTCTTATCACGTCCTTCATTGTAGCCGGTGGTCTTCATAAAATCAACCACTTTAGGGTGAACTTCCAGCGCTTCAGCGGTACCATCAGTAGATCCGTTATCAAGAACGACGATCTCGTCAGCAATTTTTTCGAAGCATTTCAGCCATTCGTGAACAAAGAAGATCCCGTTCTTTACACGAAGCATTACAACAAGTTTTGACATATAAAAATTTATAGAAATATGTTTAGGATTATCAGGCGGCAACTTTCTTACTGAAAAAACGTGGCCCATATTTGCCGAGCAACTGCTGCGCCATTTGACGCAGGCCAGAGTCGATCGATAATACGAATGCAAGAAAGAATATGGTGAACAGCCCGGAATTAATAACCAGTCTTAAAAAATACAAGTGTGCAGGCACGAAGTGTGCGATGGCGGTGCTCAGCCCCCACCCTGCCAACAGGCCAACGGGGATAATGATCAGCCAAAGTCCAAAGATGCTTTTCCAGAGGTTGACATCGAAATATCCAAGAACCTTTAGCCGGTAACTGTAAAATATCAGGTCAGCAAAAACCGCCAGCGCGATGGACACGATTACTGTTCCGATAATACCATAATAGCTTGCAGCATAGTACATGAACACCCCAAAGAATATATTCCTGATAATATTATACAGGCTGTTCATTTTGATATCACCCAGTGCATAACCGACGATGGCGATAAAATAGCTGATCAGGTTTACCAGGAAATTGACAACAAGGAGGTTTATGATCGTTTGCCCCGCAAACTGTCCCTTGCCTGCCCAGGCGTTTACCAGGTTTTCAAAATTGAAAATGAAAATGAAACAGAAGAAAAGGGCTGCGTAACAATAAAACCTGAACTGTTTTTTGATTAGTTACAGGATGGATGTTTTGTCTCCCATTCCTTTGGCATGGGAGATGAGGGGCTGCAGGGCCACAGAGTGCCGGCCGATTAAGGAATAGGATATATTGATCGGGCGTTTATTGATCTCGTACATCGTGATCGCCGCGGGTGAAATAAATCGTGCGAGAACGATCATATCGATGCTGTAAGAAATGCCGGTAATGATCTTCGAAGCCGATGTAAAAGAAAAGATTTTGATAAATTTTCTAAAATGCACGAAATCGTAATCAATGGCAAACTGTTCTTTTTTCATCAGGCTGAACATCGAAATGATATTGAATACATTGATATACATCGCGCGGGCAAGATTAGCCACCGCGATGGATAACACTCCCCAGCCGGAATACAGGAATATCAGATTTACGAAAAGGAATAGAAAGTTTGCGCTTAAAGAAGATATGGCCACATGCGCAGAATTATGAAGGCCCTGGTTGATGCCGGATACACTAAAGGAAACCAGGCTTAAACCGGTGGCGATAATAGTAAGGAACAATGCCATCGGGAGATGCGGGTAGTCTGCGATATTTTTATCGATGATCTTTCCCAGGAAGAAGTAGCAGAGAACACCGAGGAGCACCGACAAAATAAATATGCCGGCAGAGGCGATGTAACCTGAACCGATCAGTTTACCTGTTTCTCCATTTTGCCCTTTTCCGCGGATCTCGGCAATTTTCTGCTGGAGCACTTCACCAATTCCGGGATCTACCAGTGTCATCCAGCCGAGCACGCTACCTGTTGCCAGCCAAACGCCGAGGGTATTTGCGTCGATGTTTTTCAGGTATAGCGGGAACAACAATATTGTGTTGAAAATATTGGTAAGCACCCAGCCATACTGGAAAATAAAGTTCCACTTAAGAATGTTCTTGTTCACAGGGGTAAGTAGTTATTGCGAATGCGCGTTTTATGCCCTCTTTCGGACCAATCAAAAATTACTTTTTCTGACACGCATCTATCAATTGCTCCGGTAACGTAGCAGTACTGTTGTTTCCGGTTTTATTTAACGCCTGCGGGGATGCAGGAAGGCGGCATAGGAACACGCCCTGATGGTGGATAGGGTAAGCTTTTCTGTTATGAGAAAATTCAAACTACCTGGCGATTTATCGAAAAAGATCTTTCCTGTTAAAATCAGGCGATCTTGCTGATAAGAGCTTTGTATTGCTGAATGATCTCGACGGTGTTTTTCCTTACTTCGGCTATCATGGCACAGCCGAGTGAGGGAAGAGACAATTTTACTGATTGGCTGTTGAGCTCCAGGTCAGTGCCTTGTTTGTATATCAATGGTTCTTCTACGATGTTTATTCTTTCTGAAGTATTTACTGCAATTTTTTCCAGCTTCACATTATCATGTTCAGTCAGGAAATTTTTAATCGCCTCGATTTCCTCATCCCTGATTACAGCCGGTTTTCCCAGCCAGTACACGAAATTGAGCACTCCATCTGTTTGTTTAACCCGCAAATGTTCAGATTCATAGATGTAAACAAAAACATATGAATCGAATATAGGCTTGTGAATGGTCTTCTTCCGATCCGCCCATTGATGAACCGATCGGTTCAGCGCACAGTATGTTTCAATATTTTTTTTCGACAAAATTTGCGAAACTTTTTTCTCACACCTGGGCCGGGTATATATGGCGTACCATTGTTTTTCGCTGGTCATACGGGTTGTTTACTGGTTTTTTGTGGTTCAGGGTTTGCATGGGCTTCGCCCACCTCGGTTACAGGGTTAGTGTGACCAATCAATGTTTTTTTCGGTAAATTCAGACATCAGGAATTATTCAATTCTTATTTCCAGGCGGCTTTGTCAATAACCAGATTTTGGCTCACGGCTTTTTGTTCCGGAAAACAACTCGTCTAATTGAAAAGGATATTGGCTATTTCTATTTTTGGATACCGCATCAACAGCGTGAAACCTCGCTTAACAAATACCTTAATGGCATAACTGCGAAAAGCCACTACATTTTGATACACCAGCATTAACCGGTTAATTTTAAATGGATTGCAATCGAGTAACAGGTTCGTTTCAATGAACCTGCTTCAATAGGAAGTTGAATGAGAGGTTTTAATCATCGTGGATTAGAATGTTGGTCTTTCCACGGATTGGATCATCAGAACGCTATTGGGATATTGGCGTTGTTCTGCAAATGTAGAATGAAATTTTACCATATGCAAGCGAAACCTTTCCACACTTTACTATTTTTATTATCATAATACATCCAGCTTCCAAATAGATGGAAAGATCTGCTTCATTACGAATGTGAAAGAGCGTTTTATTATGACGATTATCTTCCTCCTGTCAGGCTGGGTCACTGTACCCTTTCTAAACGATCAGAATAAACGGTATGAAAGCTATACGAGATAATGAAAGGTTTGGATTAGGGCAATCCGAAAAATATATTTGTTATCCACTGGAAGTTTCCCCCGGTGCATCGGGCGTAACTCCAGGTGCAGGACGTACCTGGATTCTTTTGGCTTTAAAATATTCCCTCACCTGTTCCTCATTCATTTTCTGCCAGTAACGGGTAGAATGAATGATCTTTTTACCCTGAAGATGCAATTCTTCAGGGGAGGCCGGCAGCCCTTTCCAGGCGCAGGCAAACGGAAGAACACCGCTGGAAAGGTCACCAAGTTCCATTCCTACTGACTTGGCGAGTAGTGAGAAAAGGTGGTCTTCCCCGAGATTCATACTGGACAGCGTCGAATTCGGCAGGAACCCTTCTTCTCTAATTTTGCTCAAAAAGATCCGGCTGAAGTAGGATGCTCCTCCAAACACGTTCTCACCTGTCACATAGCCATTTCTGAGAGCTTTCAGGTAAACTTTACGAAGAACGATATTGCCAACGGGCCTCTTGAAATATTTCCAGGTCATCGTGCCATTGATGATTCTTTCCCTTGGCCAGCCAAAATCCCAACGGCGGCCATCGTACTCATCAGGATATTGGCCAGCTACGGCCATCCGGGGGTTATCCCTGAAAAAGGCAAGAGCCACTTGCTCCGGTCCAGGCCCGATCAACAGTGCATCCGTATCCAGCTTCATCATCAATGTGCAATCATATTTTTCAAGCACATAGGCAAAGGCTTTACACATACTGATGTAGAGTCCACCCATTCTTCCCGAAGGCTTACTGGTACAGATCAGGTCCATGTTCTCAAAATCAGCCATAACTGATGCTCCCAGGCCTTCCCGGGAATCGTCCATGATCACGATTTTGTAGCTGGATCTGGTAAAATAAACAAGGCTTTCTATTGTGTCGCATAAGAAAGAACGACTGGTTCCCGGACCGACCGGTATTACAACTACAAGATCAAAATAGGGCTTCATCACACCGTTTCAGTTGAAAGTCTGTAATGATCGATCAAGTCCAGAACCTGTGAACCTTTCGCTGGCTCAAATTTCCTGGCAAATAAGGCATCTGAATGTTCGAGTTCAGTAAAATATTCTTCACTAAGAAATTCAGGGTGAGATGATTTATGGTCTTTCCATCGGATAAAACGCTTGTTGCTGTTCACAATATTCCTGGCCATTTCAGGATCTGTTGCATTGAGCAGTATGGTATGAAAAAACACCTCGTCAACCGCAAAAGTGTACTTGTGAAAAGCAATATAACCCGGGTGAACTTTTATAAAATCGAGAATATAAGTAACTGCCGGCATGCTGAAGATCCACCACATCGAGCCTGCATAAGGCTGCATGCCACCATACATTTTTCTTTGCAGAAAAGAAAGTTTGCCAGACAGGAAGTTAAGTGATTTACTGCAGAGCTTTTGCCAGGCTTTAAAGCCCATAAAGTATTTGTTTACCCTGTATAACCCTCCATGTGGCTGCCATTTATCATGATCCGGCAGTCTATGGTATTCCAGGAAGATCTTGTCACAGTATTGTTCGGCGAACCTGGTAATATAATCGTTGCTTTTTATCGGGTAATCCTGCCCACTAAGGAGTATTACCTGCCTGAACTGGTGCGGCGAATCATGCGCAGCCTGCAATCCGTGAAGAATTGCCTGCACCAGGCCATAGCTGGCCCAATCGGCTTTTTCACGGGTGAGAAATTGAATCCTGTCCCTGTATTTATCAAAATGCCCGAACTGCTTTATATCCGACGATTTGTCGATATGAATGAAAAAATAAGAGAGTTCGTCGTCAAGCGCTTCAACAAGCCTGGATAATTGTTCAGGGTATTTATGCGCCAGTATCAAATAAGCTTTAATCATAATTTCGCACTACCAATCAGTTAACGTCAAAAAAAAAGCAAGCAAATGGGATTGTTACAACAGGATCTGGAAATGTTACTCATGTGCACCTTGGTGCTCCCGGCGCTTTAATTCCGTAACAGCCGAAGCAAGGTTGATATTTCAACAGGTTTAATCAAAGCGAGGATTAGATAGAAGGGCCGGAAAATTGGAATACCGCAATATTTCGTGATTCCGGATGCGGATAAAGATATAATTAAAAGCGCAGATCATCCAATCATGCAGAGACAGGCAAAAAAAATCATCACAGATTGCTCAATGTGATGATTTGGCGGGAATTTAGTTCAGGAAGGAATTGCCCCCGTTATTCGTCTGTTTTTGGATCCTTGTCCCCTGTGTCTTTTATTGTGTCGGCGGCCTTATTCACGAGGGAAGATATTGGTCCTTCCATATGTTCCTGCGGATCTGTCGTGTGTTCTGTCGCAGGATCCGGTTTATTCACCGCGTCGCTGGTTTTGTTTTCCTCTTTTTTGTCGATATCCATATTAAATGATTTTTCTATAGCCAGATATACAATTTGCCTGCCACCGACCTTTCGTTGGATGATTTTTCCCGACCTTTAAATCTCTTGACAATTTCATCGCTTAACTACAACCCCGTTTTAGCCAGAAAAATCATCCTGGCCATTTTTTGTGCACTGATGTTTGTTCACCTGGGTTTTGTCTTCGCCGGATTTTACAAAGGGGACGATATCAATTTCTCTCGATACGCCGCGGCATTTGCCCATCAGGGTTTTTCCTATCAGATTCCCACAGATCATTTTCAACTAAGATGGACACCTATCTTCTTTACTGCAATTTTTTACAAGTTATGGGGGATAAATGCCTTCACCTCCGGACTGTTTTCAACCATTTGTATTGCGCTCTGCGGATTTATTCTGCATAAAATAATTCGAAGACAGCCTATTTCCGTGTACCTGCTCACGATGGCGCTGTTTTTCTTTAGCAGGGCGATGGTATTCTATGGCCATCGCCTGTTGGCGGATGGCCCGGTGTGCCTGGCCGTTTTATCCATGTACTATTTTTACCGGTCTGCATTGGGCTGTAAGCCTGCGAACGCATCTGATGGGTCGGCACTGCTGAAAGTCGTATCGCTGTCTGCT
>JBDTEB010000499.1:0-4915 GCA_039922795.1 Chitinophagaceae bacterium | reverse complement strand
TCAATTCAGGAAGAATACACCCGGGTGACGTAGTGGTCATCCGCTACGTGGGACCAAAAGGCGGACCGGGAATGCCGGAAATGCTAAAACCCACATCAGCCATTATGGGATCCGGCCTGGGTAAATCAGTGGCCCTGATCACCGATGGAAGATTCAGCGGCGGAACCCATGGATTCGTGGTGGGTCATATCACCCCCGAAGCCTACGACGGCGGAGTCATCGCCCTGGTAAACGACGACGACCAGATCGTGATCGATACGGTTCACAATACGATTGTGCTAAAAGTTTCGGAGGAAGAAATTGCCAAACGAAAAGCCGCCTGGAAACAACCTCAATTAAAAGCTACAAAAGGAATACTCTACAAATATGCTAAACACGTTAAAACTGCCGCAGACGGATGTGTTACCGACGAAGACTAAAACGCTAAGTGGTTCGCAGATCGTAATGGAAGCCTTTCTCGCAGAAGGCGTTGAGACTATCTTTGGTTACCCTGGTGGCGCTATCATGCCCATCTATGACGCGCTGTATGATTACCAGGACAGACTGCAGCACATTCTTGTGCGGCACGAACAGGGTGGCATACACGCAGCGCAGGGCTATGCCCGCACCTCCGGGAGAGTGGGCGTGGTATTCGCGACCAGCGGTCCGGGTGCCACAAACCTGGTCACCGGGTTGGCCGATGCGCAGATAGACAGCACACCACTGGTTTGTATCACGGGCCAGGTATTCGCACACCTGCTCGGCACAGATGCTTTCCAGGAAATTGACGTGATCAATATCACCACACCGGTTACCAAATGGAATTACCAGGTAACCGATGCCAACGAGCTTCCATCCGTTCTGGCCAAGGCATTTCATATCGCGAAAACAGGCCGGCCCGGCCCGGTGCTGATCGATATCACGAAAAATGCCCAGCTTCAAAAAATTGACTATTCCGGATATACGAAATGCGATTTTATTCGCAGCTATCGTCCCAAGCCGATCATCCGTCCTGAATACATCAAGGAAGCGGCGGAGTTAATCAACTCGGCGAAAAAACCTTTCGTACTTTGGGGACAAGGAGTAATTCTGGGTAAGGCAGAAAAAGAATTTGCCGCCTTCATCGAAAAATCCGGCATCCCTTCGGCCTGGACGATACTCGGTGCCAGCGCCATTCCAACCGATCATCCGCTAAACGTGGGCATGCTGGGCATGCACGGAAATTATGGCCCGAATGTGCTCACTAATGAGTGCGATGTACTGATCGCCATCGGGATGCGTTTCGACGATCGCGTTACCGGCAGACTGGATAAATATGCCAAACAGGCAAAGGTTATCCACCTCGATATCGATCCTTCCGAAATAGATAAAAATGTAAAAGCCACCGTTGGTGTTTGGGGAGATTGTAAGGAATCCCTCCCTATGCTCACCGATCTTGTAGAAAAGAAAGAACATACCGAATGGCTCGCGAAATTCAATGATTACACCCGCCAGGAAGTAGAGACCGTCATCAATGATGAGCTTAACCCCACTGAAGGTGAACTCACCATGGGTGAAGTGATCAAACTGCTTAATGAACTCACCGGCGGGAATGCCGTAATCGTTACAGATGTTGGTCAGCACCAGATGGTCGCCTGCCGGTATGCAAAATTCAATGAATCAAAAAGCAATGTTACATCCGGCGGACTGGGTACCATGGGCTTTGCGCTTCCTGCGGCTATCGGCGCCAAGTTTGGCGTACCACACAGGCAAGTGGTAGCGATCATCGGTGATGGTGGTTTCCAGATGACGCTCCAGGAAATGGGCACCATCATGCAAAGCGAAGTGAATGTAAAAATACTGATCCTCAATAACCGGTTTCTCGGAATGGTAAGACAGTGGCAGCAGCTCTTCCACGACAAGCGCTATTCTTTCGTGAATATCACGAGCCCGAATTTCGTGACGGTTGCCAGTGGTTATGGTATCGCCGGAAAAACAGTTTCTGAAAGAGATGAATTAAAGGCCTCCCTTAAAACAATGCTCGATCACAATGGCGCCTACCTGCTGGAAGTGATGGTAGGAAAGGAAAATAATGTGTTCCCGATGGTACCACAGGGATGCAGTGTTAGCGAGATCAGACTTAAATAACGTGTACGTATAAGCGATAACAAATGTCCAAGCAACAATTTACCATAACGGTATACACCGAAAACCAGATCGGGCTCCTGAACAGGATCGCCATCATATTTTCGCGCAGAAAAATAAATATCGACAGTCTCAACAGTTCACCTTCCGAGATCGACGGCATTCATAGGTTTACCATCGTGATCGATGAGACGGAAGAAGTGGTGCGCAAACTTTCCCGCCAGATCGAAAAACAGGTGGAAGTGCTTAAAGTGTATTTCAATACAAACGACGAGATCATCTGGCAGGAAATGTCACTGTATAAGGTGCCCACCCAGGTTATTGCAGAAAAAGTGAGTGTCGAAAGACTTCTTCGTCAGTATGGGGCCCGGGCCGTTGTGATCCGTAATGATTTTACAGTCTTCGAAACCACGGGCCAGCGCGAAGAAACCGATAACCTACTCGCCGTGCTTGAACCCTACGGATTAATAGAATTCGTTCGTACGGCAAGAATAGCCATCATCAAATCCAGCCACGGCTTTCATGAAAAACTAAAAGAATTCGAAGCCATGGAACCAGGCGAAAAAGTGGTGGAGAATGAATTTTTAAATAACCAGGAAGAGATTTTTTCAATGTAGACGAATGGCGGAGAGGCATTGGAAGTCACCTGTCGGCCCGAAAAAAAACTTATATCAGTACAGTATAATCAGCATTTATTATTAATCTCAAGAGTTACAGGAAGGCGTATTGCCGATGGCTGATAACCGGTTGCCAAAACGCCCCCGTCGCTCGCAAACTCACAACAAAATGGCTAAACTAAATTTCGGTGGTGTGGAAGAAAACGTGGTAACCCGGGAAGAATTCCCCCTGTCGAAAGCACAGGAAGTATTAAAGGATGAGGTCGTGGCCGTTATCGGTTACGGTGTTCAGGGTCCGGGTCAGGCACTGAATCAGAAAGAGAACGGAATTACGGTTATTGTCGGACAAAGAAAAAATTCCAGGTCATGGGATAAGGCCGTCCGGGACGGTTTCGTTCCCGGAGAAACATTATTCGAAATTGAAGAAGCGCTCGAAAAAGGAACAATCATTTGCTACCTGCTCAGCGATGCGGCACAGATCGCCATGTGGCCTACGGTAAAAAAACATTTAACGAAGGGTAAGGCGCTGTATTTTTCCCATGGTTTTGGCATTACGTATCATCATCAGACAGGCATCGTTCCCCCACCGGATGTTGATGTATTTCTCGTTGCTCCAAAAGGCTCCGGCACCTCATTGCGCCGGATGTTCCTTCAGGGAAGGGGATTGAATTCCAGCTATGCCATCTTCCAGGATGCAACAGGTAAAGCCTTTGAAAGAGTGGTAGCCCTTGGTATCGCCATCGGATCAGGATATCTTTTCGAAACCAATTTCAAGAAAGAAGTATATAGTGATCTTACGGGTGAAAGAGGAACACTGATGGGTGCTATCCAGGGAATTTTTGCAGCACAATACGAAGTACTCAGGAAGAACGGTCATACTCCATCGGAAGCATTCAATGAAACCGTTGAAGAACTTACCCAGAGCCTGATGCCACTGGTAGCAGAAAATGGTATGGACTGGATGTATGCCAACTGTTCAACTACTGCTCAGCGTGGTGCGCTTGACTGGTGGAAAAAATTCCGCGACGCTACTCTTCCAGTATTTACCGACCTCTACAAAAGCGTGGCCGCAGGAACAGAATCACAAAGATCCATCGACAGCAACAGCAAAGCAGATTACAGGGAAAAACTGGAAGTAGAACTTACAGAACTTCGCGAAAGTGAACTTTGGCAGGCAGGCAAAACGGTGAGAAGCCTGAGGCCGGAAAATCAGAAAGCGGCGACGACAGCGTAGCTTTGCAAACATCGCCTTATGAGTACCACTACAAGCATAAAACTCGATTTTTTAGCTGCATACGAACGGCTCAAAAAAGTTGTAACCCGTACACAGCTGGTGTACAACCAGCATCTCTCGGCCAAGTACGGCTGCAGAATACTGTTGAAACGTGAGGATCAGCAGATCGTACGATCTTATAAGTTGAGAGGGGCGTACAATATGATGAGCAACCTCACGGCGGAACAATTGGCCAATGGAGCCGTTTGCGCCAGCGCAGGTAATCATGCCCAGGGCTTTGCCTACAGCTGTCGCAAGCTGAATGTGAAAGGAGTGGTATTCATGCCCATCATTACCCCGATGCAGAAAGTGAACCAGACCAAAATGTTTGGTGGTGATTTCATTGAAATCAAACTCATCGGCGACACATTTGATGATTGCGCAGTTGCTGCAAGAAAATATACCGAACAAAATGCCATGACCTTTATTCCCCCCTTCGATGATTACCGGATCATCGAAGGGCAGGGAACTGTGGGCGTAGAGATCTTACAGGACGAATCGGAGATCGATTATCTTTTTCTCCCGGTCGGCGGCGGCGGTTTATGTGCTGGTGTGGGAAGTTATTTCAAGACCTTCTCCCCTGCCACAAAGATTATCGGCGTTGAACCCGAGGGAGCGCCCTCCATGTACCATGCACTCAAGGCGGGTCACCCGGTAACGCTGGATAAAATCGATCGATTCGTAGATGGCGCATCAGTAAAACGGGTGGGCGATCTCACCTTCAGCATCTGCAAGGAAGTGATTGATGATTTCTACCTCGCACCCGAAGGCAAGGTTTGCTCCACCATCCTGAAATTATACAACGAAGACGCCATTATCGCAGAACCCGCAGGGGCATTGAGTATTACGGCGCTCGATCATTTCAGGGAAGAAATAAAAGGGAAAACGGTAGTATGCGTTGTTTCAGGGGGAAACAACGATA
>JBDTEB010000498.1:0-6476 GCA_039922795.1 Chitinophagaceae bacterium | reverse complement strand
AAGCGGAAAGAGAGCAGGGAACTGGCTCAACGTTTGAAAATACCAGCTCCACAGCCGGTGCAACTACTGAACCAACAGGTGCTTACCAGGATAGCAATACCGGAACCAGACAGCGAAGCCTTTTCAGATCTGCCAACGATAAGATACTGGGGGGTGTTTGTTCCGGACTGGGAAACTATTTCGGCATCGACCCTTCCATTATGAGGCTGGTATTCGTGCTCTTCCTCTTTATGGGTTTTGGATTCCTTCTATATGTTGTCCTCTGGATCGTAGTTCCTGCAAAGTTCCAAACGACCAGTGTACGCAAAAGATTGTACCGCAATCCCGACACAAAAATGATCGGTGGCGTATCTGGAGGAATTGCCGCCTACCTTAATATAGATGTATGGATTCCCCGACTGATCTTCATTTCTCCTTTCGTGCTGGGTGCATTGGGAAGGATATTCAGACATGGCTGGCTCGATTTTGATCCGGTGCCTAATTTCATCTTCAATGGTTTCGGAGGCTCTCTTTTTATTACATATATTGTACTCTGGATCGTTCTTCCGCAAGCTCAGACCTCTACTGAAAAAATGGAAATGAGGGGAGAAAAGGTTGATCTGGAGTCGATTAGCAAAACTGTTAAGGAAGATCTTGAGAATCTGAGGGGTCGCGCTGAAAGGGTTGGCGGAGATTTAAAAGACCGGGCCCAGATCGTTGGTCAACAATTCAGGTCGGCCAGTGCCCAGTTTAACGCAGAAGCTGGCCCGGTAATCCGCAGCTCGGGTTCAGGTTTTGGACGCGCTGTAGGCCTGATCTTTAAAGCCTTCTTTCTTTTCGTTGCGGGCGTTATCGTGTTTGCACTCACAATGGCCCTGATCGCGGTATTATTTAGCGGTGTAGGGGCCTTTCCTTTCAAGGATTTTTTGTTTGACGGTTTCTGGCAGAACTTGCTGGTTTGGCTTACCCTCCTTCTTTTCCTCGGTGTCCCTGTCATTGGCCTGCTCACCTGGCTGGTACGTCGCATCATGAATGTAAGATCAAGAAATAACTACCTGGGTTTCACTTTTGGTGGCCTTTGGGTAATAGGATTGATCTCCGCCATCCTGCTGGGAGGGTCACTCGCTAGCAATTTCAAATCGAGAATCAGTGTGAAAGACGATATCATCGTGGCTCAGCCCTCAACCGACAAACTCTGGCTCAAGGTTGCCGGGGATAACGTAAAGTATTATGGAAGCGACTGGTTTGGCTTCGAGGGTGAAATGCCTTTCTTCAGCAAAAGCGAAGACAGCATTATGCTGAATACGGTGAGGCTTAAGCTGATCAAAAGCAATGATTCCTCTTTCCACATCAGCACCATAAAATTTAGCAATGGTACCAGTCCGGTTATAGCTGAAAGACTGGCCAACAACATCAGCTTTCCCATTATCCAGAAAGATAGTCTGATTTACCTGCCTAAAGGATTCACCATCACGCCACACGAAAAATTCAGAAATCAGCAGGTTCTGCTGGTTCTAGAGATCCCAATCGGCAAAAAGATCCAGATTGACCGCAACGTCGACAACTTCAGTCATTTCAATGTAAACGTCGGTAATCGCAGAGGTTGGAACGTTGAATGGGACGATAGGTGGAACAATTCTTATTACTATAAAAGCAACATCGAGTACGTCATGACTGCCGGTGGACTGGAAGAAACTGATAAAAAAGAAAAGCTTTCCGACAAAAAAACCAGGAATCAAAGGCTTGAAGAAGAGAAACAGCAGCAAAAAACTGACCGGAACAGCGAAGAAGAAGAGCAGGCGCCGGAGCCTCCTGGAAACAATGGCTATCGCTATCAGAATAAGAAAAATACCGGCAGGGATAGCACCAGGAAAGGTACCCCGGATAGTGCCACTTCAGCCTACAGATACCATTCATCAAAACAAATGATCGCTCAGGCCTCAGGAGATAGTGAATTTTCAGGACCCCTTTTTCCATTATTAGTGGTATTCCAATAAAGACCTGCCCGCCGCATTGTGACGCAAGGTTGCAGGCGGGGTTGAAGTTGGAACCAACAAGCCCCAAGCTAAAGCGCGGGGCCTTGTTGGTTTAAAAAGGATTACCAAAAAGGCCTGGGGACATTAATAAATTAATTGCTTCCTCGCGGCGAGGCTTTATTTTTGACCACAAATTTTTTGCATGAAGCTTACCCCTTTTCACCGCCAGCACCTTGAACTGAAAGCAAAAATGGCTGAGTTTGCCGGCTACGATATGCCCATCAGCTACACCGGGATTAATGATGAACACGCCACCGTAAGAAATAATGCGGGCGTCTTTGACGTGAGCCACATGGGGGAGTTCATTTTAAAGGGCGCCGATGCGCTTGAACTCATCCAGCGCGTAACGAGCAACGATGCGTCAAAGCTCGCGAACGGCAGGGCCCAGTACAGCTGCCTCACCAACAAAACGGGCGGAATCGTTGATGACCTGCTGGTCTATTGCATTGAAGAAAATAAGGTTTATATGCTGGTGGTCAATGCCAGCAATATAGAAAAGGACTGGAAATGGATCTCGGCCTTTAATACCAAAAAAGTGGAAATGCACAACATTTCCGATAAGACCTGCCTGCTGGCGATCCAAGGTCCGAATGCGACAAAGATCCTCCAGACGCTCACTTCCCTGGATATCATGAACCTGAAATATTACCATTTTGTAAGAGGAACATTTGCAGGAATAAGCAATGTGATCATCAGTGCTACCGGTTATACCGGATCGGGCGGTGTGGAGCTGTATTTTGAGGATGATGGCAAGGCGCCGGAAATCATCTGGAACGCCATCTTCGAAGCGGGGAAAGCACAAGGCATCAAGCCGATAGGACTAGGAGCCAGGGATACCCTTCGGCTGGAAATGGGTTTTTGTTTGTACGGAAATGACATCGATGATTCGACATCACCGCTCGAAAGCGGACTCGGCTGGATCACCAAATTCACGAAAGATTTCACCTCGAAAGAGATTCTGGAGGAACAGAAAGCGGAAGGAGTTACCCGAAAGCTCGTCGGTTTTGAAATGGTTGAAAAAGGTATCCCGCGTCACGACTACGAGATCAAGGATTTCACGGGAATGGCCATTGGTAAGGTAACTTCCGGAACGCAGTCGCCAACCCTGGGAAAAGCCATCGGCCTGGGTTATGTATCGCTACCTTACGCCAGTATAGATACCAATATTTATATCAAGATCAGGGATAGACTGCTCCAGGCAAAAGTGGTCAAATTCCCTTTCAGCTAATTTTTTAGCCTTCTGCTTATGAACCAATCCAAACCTACACTATACACCTGTCTTTCGCCTGCACTGCTGAATCTTTACGAGGTAAGAAATGCGGTCATTGTGATCATCGATGTGTTGCGCGCCACTTCAACGATAGCTACGGCATTGTTCAATGGGTCCAAATGTATCATCCCCGTGGATAACGTTCCGCGCTGCATCGAATGGGGTAAACAGATCGATTGCATCACTGCCGGTGAAAGAGACGGCCGTATAGCCGAAGGACTGGAATATGGAAATTCACCCTTTGAATATCCTCCTGAATTTATCAGAGGCAGAACCCTGGTGCTGACGACCACCAATGGCACAAAGCTGTTGTACATGGCGCTGGAGAGAGGAGCATCTACGATCGTTACCGGATCGTTTCCAAACCTCTCCGCCGTTTGTGATTACCTGGTGAAAGAATCACGTAACGTGGTGCTGGCCTGCGCTGCATGGAAGAACCGTGTAAACCTGGAAGACACCTTGTTTGCCGGTGCAGTAATCTCCCGGGTGAAGGAACATTTCGCCATCAACTGTGATTCTTCCCAGATGGCCGAAACGGTTTATGATCAGGGCAAAAATGATCTTTTTGAATTCCTTAAAGTGAAACATGCCTCGCATTATTATCGCCTGAGTGGTTATGGTTTAGAGCAAGATATCCGATATTGCCTTACGGCAGACATTGCCAATATATTACCTTTTTATAATGATGGTAAACTGATTGTGAAATGACGACAGGCGTTTCATGAAGAAAAGAATTCACAGGATATAATTCACCCGGCACCCGGCCGGTTAAGATTTTTTGCCAGGTTATAATTTCTCCACAACCTGATGCAAAACAGATTCATCATACGGAATTCCCTCTTTCGTAAACCTTTCCACCTATTCCTCGCTAATTTCGCGGACGAATTGAAAAGCAAGTCATTAAATATAGCGTTAGTAGGCAATCCCAACTGCGGCAAAAGTTCTCTCTTCAACAGCCTTACGGGCCTTAACCAAAAAGTAGGAAACTTCCCCGGTGTTACTGTTGATAAAAAAACAGGTAGCGCGGAGATCAGTCGAGACCTGAAGGCAGACATCATTGATCTGCCAGGAACCTACAGCCTCTACCCTAAGCGCGGCGACGAATGGGTAACTTACCGGGTTTTGCTGCAGCAGGATAAAGACGTAAACGCCGACATTATTGTTCTGCTCGCCGATGCCAGTAATCTTAAAAGGAACCTGCTCTTCGTTTCCCAGATCATCGACCTGAAAGTGCCGGTCGTAGTAGCTCTTACCATGATGGATCTTGCGAAAAGCAAGGGCATCGAAATCGATATCGAGGGGTTGGAACGCGAGTTGGGTGTGCCGGTGGTGGCCGTTAATCCCAGGAAAAACAAGGGCCTGCCTCAATTAAAAAAAGCAATAGAACTTACGGCAAACGGGCTTTATAAATCACCATCTTTCGATTTTATTCCCAACCTGGCCCTGGCGGTGAGCTCAATCGAAGGAGTGAAGAAAATCTTTCCGCAGATCAGCGATTATACTGCAATCCATTATCTCATCAATCATGAGAACTTCCAGCTGACAAAAGAGACCCAGCAAGACATTGAGCAAATCGAGATCGACAATAAGTTTAATCACACCCGCACGCAGGCTGAAGAAATTATGCAGCGTTACGCCAGGATCCGGCAGATTATGGCAATCACTGTTACCGAACCGGATCCTTTGCAGCGTACCATGCTTACCGAGAAGCTGGACAAGATCCTTTTGCACCGGTACTGGGGGTATCTCATCCTGCTGACTACACTGTTTATTTTGTTCCAGTCCATTTTTTTACTTGCAGAATACCCGATGAAGGCGATCGAGTGGATTTTCGCCAAGTCAGGATCCTGGCTTACGACCATTCTGCCTCATTCCTGGTTTGCCGACCTGCTGGTGAATGGGCTGATAGCCGGTTTAAGTGGGATTATCGTTTTTGTACCACAGATTATGATCCTTTTCGGCCTTATCACGCTCATGGAAGACACGGGATATATGGCCCGCATCAGTTTTTTAACGGACAAGGTCATGCGCAAAGTCGGACTTAACGGCAAAAGCGTAATGCCAATGATCAGTGGATTCGCCTGTGCCGTTCCGGCCATCATGAGTGCAAGGAATATCGAGAACCGCAAGGAACGGCTGCTTACCATCCTGATAACGCCGCTCATGAGTTGTTCAGCGCGATTGCCTGTTTATACCATCCTGATTGCGCTTGTTATTCCCAAAGAAAGGATCTGGGGCATCTTTGGTATGCAGGGCCTGGTAATGATGGGACTTTATCTTTTTGGATTGGTGGTAGCTCTTTGCGTTTCCTACATCATGAAATGGTTTATTCATATCAAAGACAAGAGCTTTTTCATTCTTGAACTTCCGATGTACCGGGCCCCAAGGTGGAAGAATGTGGGCATAACCATGATTCAGAAAGCGAGGATCTTTGTAGTTGATGCCGGTAAGGTGATAATGGTAGTTAGTCTGATACTGTGGGTACTCACTACCTACGGACCTCCTGGCAGGATGGATAAGATCAGGGCCAATTACGCCATGCAGGTGGCTAAAGATCCATCCAGTGCCTCAGCACTTCGCCATGCAGAAGCTGGTGAGATGCTTGAAAATTCTTTTGTCGGTATATTAGGAAAATCTATCCAGCCTGTGATTGCCCCTCTCGGTTATGACTGGAAAATAGGTATTGCCCTGATTACCTCTCTCGCGGCCAGGGAAGTGTTTGTAGGAACGATGGTGCAGCTCTATAGCCTTGATCCGGACAACGATGACGAGAACAGCATGTTGTTGCGGGATAAAATGCGATCTGCCACGTGGAGTGATGGAAGGAAAGTGTACACCCTGGCAACCGGTATTTCCTTAATGATCTTTTATGCTCTCGCCATGCAATGCATGAGCACACTGGCCATCGTAAAACGCGAAACCCGCTCCTGGAAAATTCCTCTCTTTCAATTATTCTACATGACAGGACTGGCCTATTTGTTCAGTTTTATGGCGTACCAGATATTGAAGTAGGTCTACGTCTTATTGTTGAATTTACCGCTGTTGCGTGTGGGATTTGTATCCGTCTTGGTCGGGTAACTGTTTTATATTGGCGGGCCTCGCGTTGGCCCCGGTCGGGTTACCGTTTTGTAGGGGCGGGCCTCGCGTCCGCCTTGCCTGCGAAATATGCAGCGTGTGGCACTGGCCAATTT
>JBDTEB010000497.1:0-8149 GCA_039922795.1 Chitinophagaceae bacterium | reverse complement strand
GCCCTGTTCGGACGTTGTTCGGTTGATGTATTGATAGAGAGACGCCCGGCCAAAGATGTCGAGGTCTTCCGCGTAGGGATGTTCGTTTAGCGGGACGGTTTTACCATGAGGTTCATTGTAATAGTTGCCGTCGAGAATCTCGAGTTCTTTTTTATTGATGAGGAGCAGGTTTTCGAGGTTACGGAGTTTCTCATTGTTGGATGAGGAGAGTGCGAGCAGCCTGAGAAATATCGCCAGCAGGATCACCAGTGTGCCGGTGATGTAAAACCATGACGAGTGGAAGAGGAAATAGATGGAAAATCCGATGATGATGGCGATGGAAAATCGTGTCCAGGCGAGCAGACTTTGTTTGTTTTCTGCCTGTTTCTTTTCGGTGGACAGGTCGGTGATTCTTTGTTGATAGGTTTCATTGGGTAATGACATGGGATGAAGCTAAAACAAAAACGTCAATCGTCGGGCCTGACGGGGATTTACGCCAACAGTGATGCCGGCTTTGCTGAATTGGCACGATTTCAATGCCACTGATTTCGCGGGATTTACCTTTACAGTGATGATGGCGTTACCGGGGACTGCTCAAAGGGTCTGGCTTGAAACCTTTCATTGCTAAATAAAAAACCGTAAATTTGCCCACTGTTTTAACCAGAATTAAAATACTGGGGCTGTGTTGGCTTTGACAGCATAGATCATTGAAGGTGTCAGCATGCAGTGCGTTGTGTAATCTGCACTTTAATCTGGAATACTCAAAACTCAAAAGGCGAATCTAACTACGCCATGGCTGCCTAATTCAGAGAATTAGCGACCATTATGTCACGGGATGGCAGGCCTGCCTGTTGCCGAGCCGCCTGGACCAATCAAAAAGAAAACGGGATAGTTTATTTCTTCGTCGTGGGGAATGGATGAAAACATAGCGAATACGGAACCAGTTGGTTTGCAGCGCCCCTGCCGGTTCCCGACAATTAATGCGTTGATAAGCATGTAGAAAGCTTTCGGCGAATATGTTTGGACGAGGGTTCGATTCCCTCCAGCTCCACGAAGACGTTATAATTCATTGATTATTAATGATTTATAACGTCTTTTTTGGATCCCCAACCCTCGTGATTTTGTTCGCGCGCATTTTCGTAACATGCTATAGCCCAACAACTTACGTGCTGCTAATCCTCCATTTTCTTGGACATTTGGTTTTTATAACCAATATTCTGGGGGACAAATCGAGATTTATTTTTGCGGATTTCGATAATTCAATTTGACCTGGCAACGGCAAAGTGGCCGTAAATAACTCACGTAAAAATTGTCGTATGTTTGCAAAAATCTCTTTGTGAAATACATTGATACCATAGAAGGTAAACTGGCATCCCGGATCACAAAAAAAAACGTCTCCGTATTTTTGAGAGAAGATTTTACTGACCTGGCAGGTTATGATCAGGTGGGGAGAGCATTGCAAAATCTTACTCAAAAGGGAAAGCTGATCAGGATTGGATATGGCCTTTATGCAAAAGCTAAGACTTCACGGATAACAGGAAAGCAAGTCCCTGTTAAGCCTCTTCCCACACTTGCAAAGGATGCTTTGAAAAGACTCGGTGTCAAAATTCAAATGACGAAAGCGGAGCTGGAATACGGAGGCAGGAATTCAACCCAAATTCCAACCGGGAGATTAATTGGCGTAAACAAAAGAGTAAACCGGAAAATAGGCTACAAGGGGGCGCTCATTAATTATGAGGTTGCTGCCAGGTAAATCTTTATTTGAGGAGGTCGCTGTAGACAAAGGTGTCGATAGTTCCTTTGTTGAAAAAGACTGGTACGTAACACAGCTAATAGACCTTGTCGCTAGATTTAGATTTTCAGGAGTTACATTGATATTCACTGGCGGGACAGCACTTTCAAAGGCCCACCATTTGCTTCAACGCTTTTCAGAAGACATTGATTTCAGACTATCTATCCCTGAATTGGAAACCCAGAGTAATAATCAACAACGTTCATATCTCTCGAAACTAAAGAATGACTTAATAAACCACATCAACACGGTTTTTCCAATCAACGCAGACAAAATCACAGCCAGGAATGGAAATAGGTTTTTCTCTATGGAAATTGATTACCCAAGTAGTTTTCCACAGGCCGCTGCGCTCCGGGCACATATCCTGCTGGAGTTTACCGTTGCCGGAATGGCTTTACCTTCTATTAATTGTGCAGTAGCATCTTTTGTCCATGAGTATCTCGAGAATGAACCAGAGGTTGTTTCAATAAGCTGTACTGATCCCGTAGAAAACGCTGCAGATAAATTAAGTGCGTTCGTTTGGCGCGTGATAGATAGAGAGCGCGGTACTGAAAATGATGATGCCACAATTGTAAGGCATTTACACGATCTGGCGATACTTGCTGATAGGGCAATGGCTCACCCAAAATTCAAAGCACTTGCATTAGCGACTGTTGGAAAAGATACAAAACGTTCCAATAAAACTTCTGGACTTTCATTGACGGAAAAATTTGAACAAGTAAAACAGGTTATTGCAATTGATGAAGAATATGATTTGGAATATCAGCGGTTCGTTCAGGGAATGTCTTATTCGACATCGTTAGAAGTTCCGAACTATAAGTTTGCCTGTGCTCAATTAAATCTGCTTCTTGATTTTGTGGAATTGGGTGACATAGAAGCATAGTGACAAATTTGTAAGGCGATTTGCCAAACGAGTATTTAATCCTGTTTCAAGTCTTGCACAACGCAACGGGCCGGTCGTATGGCCGGTATCGTTAGGCGCTATCTTAGATGTCGATCCCAGACTCATAAGGCGGTGGCTTAATCTTTAATCGCTCTAATCTGGAATGAACCATGGCTGCAAAATATTTATTTTGGAAGGATATTTCATTTTCTTTACTGGCCTGGAATGATCTCAAACTTCCTCCAGAGGCAATATGTGTCATCCCACGGCTAAATCGAATCAATGGAAAACAGCATTGAATGCGCCTGAGGATTTCTTTAGTTCTTCGGAAATTTTTTCTTGATTTCCTGCATCGCTTTCAAATCCTGCTCCAATTCGGATAGGGTAGGTTGCAGATTTAATTCTTCTGGATTGCTATGCCCGTCAATATAGCCGCAACAACGTTCAAAAATTTCATTCACTTCATCCTTACAGCCATCTATCGCAATACCATTCACTTTCGGAAAAGCCGTCATGGCCACATTTCTTTTATAGCGTTTGACTAAAGAGTTCAGCACGTCTTCTTCGATAAATACTTCGATAGCAGACCGCAGTTTGCCATACCCTTCAATCGCCAGCTCGTTTTCGGTCTTGGTGCGGGCCCCGAGGAGACATTGAACAAGGCCTCAATTGTTGGTAACTCCAATTGTAATTCTTTGGGTAAGGCTCTCGTTAATTCATATTCGGCTACACCCATTGGTGCCTGTACGCCTTGTAGCGAGTATTCAACGACAGTTTCATTAGGTGTGCGGCAAAGCAACACACCAATGGAAGGCTTATCGTCTGACCCCTTTCTCTTCTGATTGAAGGTGTCGATATAGAAATTTAGTTTGCCCACAAACTCTGGCTTAAAGTCACCCACCTTTTGCTCAAATACTACAAAGCAATGCAGACGGTAGTTGTAAAAAAGCAGGTCGAGAAAAAAATCATCGCTCTCTACCACGAGGTTATATTGATTTCCTACGTAGGCATAGCCTTTACCCAATTCCAGCATTAATCTTTTAAGATTCGCAGTAAGTGCGCTCTAATTCGCGTTCCTGCATTTCATCCCCAATTCCGATGAAGTCAAATAAGTATGGATTTTTTAAACTTTCTCTTGCCAGGTCAGATTGTGGCTTGGGTAAGGTAGCCTTGAAATTGTTGATGGCTTTACCTTGCCGTAAATGCAAGCTTGATTGAATCTGTGCAGCCAAAGTGGATTTGCTCCAGCCATTTTCTACTGTTTTTAGTATGTAGAAAAGTCGAAGCTCCGGGTCTTTTATCTTATTGAGTATTAGAAGGTGATGCGCTCAGGGTTATTGAACTGACAAGCTGGCTGAAAGGTGTATTGAAAAGAATACCTGCCTACCCGATAAACCGGATCAAAGACCTTCTTCCAAAGAACTGGAAAAATTAATTCAATAAATAATTAATTCGGAAGTTATCACCTGTAGTTCGCCGAAGGGTTACATATTAATTGCAGTAATCTCGCTTTTTATGATGGTTTCTTTTCTATTTACTAATTGAAATCTTGACTGAACTCTTAATTTTTCCATTGCCTCTGAGCACGTAAATCCCATTCGGAAGATCCAAAACAGATAACCTGAGTTCCCTCGAATCCCTGAGCACAGGAATCTTTTTGATCAGCACACCAGACGGGTCAAACAGATCGAAGCTTCCAAACGCATTAACCGCATAGGAAATGACGAGAATGTCACGCACCGGATTTGGATACACGCTTATTTTTTGGTTTATCCCAGACTGTGTGACAGATATCACCGGACTAAATAAAACATTACCGTCGAGCTCAACCATTTTGAGTCGATAATAAGAGATCCTGGAATTCCAGCCCGCGTCAGGAAAATGATACAGACCTGACCCGCTTGCCTTTACTACACCAATCTTTGTAAATTCAAGTCGGTTCTCACTTCTTTCTATTTGATACGTAGCAAGATTGTTATCCTCAACAGAATTCCATTGTAACTCATTAAGATTCGCTTTCGATTTACCGGAAAAAGAAATCAGCTTGCTCGGCAAAATCGCGTTGGGGATAGATGTCACAAAAAAACCGCTGAACCCTTTCACATCTATTGTAATCTCCCACCATCTTGCCGCCCCATTCCAGATGATCTTATTGTCATCCGGATCAATTTCAATGGCAGTAGAATCGTAAGAGTTAATTCCACTCGTGGCCGAGAACCCGTGAAATTGCAGTATCCTGATATTGGATTTGTTGCTGTTATCCGAAGGAGATGATGGAAGGTTAAATCCATGGGCCGGATGATTATTGTAAGCGTCAAATTCCTCCTGCGAAAAATAAAGGGTCAGTGTCGCTGTGGCCGTAGCCGCATTTGTCAAAGGATACAGGTCGTAATGTCTTTGAACCGTCAGTCGAGTATTATAAAAAGCTGCAGCTGTATCAAAAAACACTTTACTCACCACATCTCCACTGACGGGGTTGGTGCCTGAGGGCAGAACTTTTGCTTCGTTGGATTTATTTCGTAAAATGGCACTCTTACGCGTGGATGGACCATAAGAGGATAACAGTATTTCAGGTTTGCCATCCCCATCGATATCCATGGAAGCGAGTGTTGAAGTCGTGTTCAGCGCAACCAGGCTGGTTGGCAGAAATGAAAGAGAGTCCAGGCCTTTATTCACCATTATGCCCATCTGTAGAAGAGGTGGATTTGCGCCTGACTCGCCAATATAGATTAGGTCTTTAAAGCCGTCACCGTTAAGATCTGAGATAGACAAATTCCAGGGATGACCGATCGTGGGAAGATCGAGGCGACCGGAGAAGTCGATATTCGCGGTCGATTTGTTTTGCAAAATGGTCACCGTTGATGCATTACGCGTGATCGTCGCGATATCGGGCATACCGTCGTTATTCAAATCACCGGTAGACAGGCCGTAGTAAGGGCCAGAGCCGACGGTAAATTTCTGTTCCTGTGCCGTTAAGATGGTGCCGAGCACGCTCGTATTCCTGAACACTGAAACATAGTCTGTGCTGGAGTACCCGACAACGATATCGGGTTTCGCGTCGTTATTAAAATCGATCACAGAAATAGATGTTGCGTTGCCTCCACTTTCCACTTCCATCACTTTTGCAAAAATAAATTGACCATTTAAGGTTTTATTCTCCATCACGAAAAATCCAATCCGGCTTGATGTCGACACAACCAGGTCCTGTCTGCCATCGCCATCAAGATCCGCAGCAGCAATTGAATTCCCAGCCGGACAGAAAAAAGTACCGGCAGTGGTGAATGAAATACCCGCAGCCGAACTGGTATTCCGATAGCAGACAATGTAATTTGTCGGCAGGCATATCACGATATCCAATCTCCCATCCTGGTCAATATCAACGGGAAGGATTGCCGAGACACCACCATGGTCTTGGGCAAACCTTTTAACGGTATCAAGCTTTATCAGTCCTGAAACGCTGAGATTTCTGTACACAGCGAAGCCACCGCTGCCTGAGCTCTGCGCCAGGTCCGGTCTGCCATCGTTGTCAAAATCTGCTCCATGAATGGTTATCGGAGTATCATCGGAATACTCAAGTTTCGTATCGAAAGAAGAAACTCCCAATGTTGCCGACCCTCCTTTAAAGGTGGTTGAAAATGCCCTGTGTGATTTGCCACCTCTTCCGCTGGCCACCACGCTAATTGGTGAAAGCGTAGCACCTGCGGGTGCAGACACCAGCAATTCATTTCGGGTTGCAGTAATTATTTTTGCTTTGACCGCGCCGAAATACACGGAATTACTGTCGGCAACGGCATGAAAGTTTGCACCTGTTATGCGCACTGGTGTCCCGATCTCACCTTTGAGCGGCGCGACATCAACGATTTGTGCAGTTGCGAAATAGTTAAACCCATCAGCCTTGCCCACGCCTTTTACATTGGTCACTTCTAATGTACCACCACCCGTGGCACCAATCATAGCGGTGATGGAATTTGGACTGTTTATTTTAAAAGAGGCCACAGGGACACCGCCGAATTTCACTTCAGTCGCTTCGTCAAAATTAAATCCACGAAGTTCAACCGTATTCCCCGGCCCTCCATATTTCGGCAACATCCCGGTAATATGCGGGATATTGGTTTTGTTGCGAATAATTCGCATCAGTTTTGTATTTGAAACGACGCAGATATCGGGAAGGCTGTCACCATCCAGATCCCCGATGGCTACATCCGTTGCATATTCAGGCATAGTGAAACTGACACCTGCATCAAATGAAATCGATCCGGGCACTGACGTGTTATGCGCCAGCTGGATGTATTCATAGCTCCTTGATACAATCACCATATCGGTCTTACCGTCGCCGTCGAGATCACTCAGGCCAAGTCCGTAATTAGACAAGGAATATCCAGGCATATAGAACGACTGGAATTCAACAGCAGGCGCAAACATGATACTGTCGCGCGTACTGATATTTCTAAAGATGGAGATTCGGGAATCATCAAGACAAAGGACCGCAAGGTCTGGCAGGCCGTCTCCATCGAAATCACCGGCACATACTTTTTTGGGAGCCACCAGAGTAGGCATTGACTGACCCAGTGTAAACGAAAAAGTTTCTACTGTGCTCTGGTTTTTAAACACGAGTAATCTGTTGTCAGCATGATTGCATACAGCAACATCCGGCCACCCGTCCCCATTGAAGTCATTGACAGCGATACCACGCATACGCGTTGACGTTTGAAGGCGGATCGGATCGGGGAAACTGATCACTTCCCCATAGCTTTCATTTTTAATCAGCCATAGCCCATTGTCATCAGTGGGAAACGCGATATCCGGGCGGCCATCCAGATTCAGATCATGAACTACCACTTCATCAGCGTATCGCTGCGTTGAAAAATAACGGCGATCGCTTCTTGGAGCGAAAGAAATATTTCCGGGAACACCGGTATTTCTAAATATGGAAATAGGCGCAAAATCGTGATTGGTTCCAACGATATCAATACGACCATCACCATCAAGATCACCCGTTGTTACCTTGTTTCCATTACTAATGGAAGGAATACGCTGATAATCTGCCAGTTGAATTTTTCCTTTTTCGCTGAGATTACGGAAGGCCAGCATGGTTGGAGTGAATACATCAAGTTTTCCGTCTCCGTCAAGATCACCGATGCCAACACTTTCCGACTCGCTGGTTACGTAATCCCCTGATTTCTCAAAGGAAGTTGGCAGGATAAATCCACCACCTTTAAAAGTGACGGTGAAGGGTGAGGCCGAATAAGCAGTTCTTCGGTAGCTGTTAACGGTTACAGGAGCATAGGTTGCTCCAACAGGTACTTCGACATTCAGGACTGAATCTGAGCCGGAGATTATTTTCGCCCGCATCCCGCCGAAAAATACTTTGTTCGAATCTGCCTGAGCACGAAAACCTGAACCCGAAATTTTTACGATCGTGCCTATTGCTCCCGACATTGGTGAGATCGCTTTTATTACAGGATGCGGTGGCTGTAAAAACACAAAACCCGGCA
>JBDTEB010000496.1:0-6214 GCA_039922795.1 Chitinophagaceae bacterium | reverse complement strand
ACATGAAAGGCTGCATGTTCTTGAAAGTATTGTTAAGCCTGTTTTAATGATCATTGGCAAGGAGGATAAGGCGATACCTTATGCAATTTCCCTGAAGCAAAGTCATCTGCCCTCTTGTGCCTATATTCACGTATTGGAAAAATCGGGTCATATGGGAATGCAGGAGGAGTTCTTGAAAACCGGAAAGATCCTGCAGGATTTTTTGAGAGATCTTGCCTGGCATTCTGATGCTTTTGAGGTGTCCCATAAAAGTTACCATCATACCTTTCGAAAACATTGACCGGATGAAAAGATTTCTTGTAATAATTACATCATTCTTTTTCTTTTTATCACCTGCTTTTGCCGCACACATTAAAGGCGGCGAAGTGTTTTATGAGTACCTCGGAGCTGGTGCGGCTGGTTTTGACCGGTTCAGAATAACGGTCAGATTATATATCGATTGTGCTTCTATGGCGACACAGATCGATGCCACCGCAAATGTGGGAATATACCAGATCTCGGACAATACCCAGGTTGCCGGATCGCCTTTTACCCTTGAATCTTCCGGCGATAATACCATCAGGCTGACGACTCCGAGCGCCTGTATCGTGAACCCTTCTCCGGTCTGTTACCGCATTCGAAGTTATTCCAAAGACATAGAGCTTCCACAAAGCCCCAGCGGTTATACAGCCATTTTTCAAAGATGCTGCAGAATCAATGGTATCGCCAATCTGAATCCCAGTAATCTCGTAGGTGCCTCGTACACCTGCGAAATTCATGGATATACTAATCTTAAGCCCGGAGAGGTAAATTCCAACCCGCAGTTTCTGGTTAAAGACACCGTGCTTATCTGTCAGTATAAACAATTTTCCCTCAACTACGGCGCCACTGATGCCGATGGGGATTCACTCAGTTATGAATTCTGTTCGGCGTATAACGGAGGCTCCAGTGGTCAGCCTGTTATTTCTGAACCGCCGCCCCCCAACAGGCTGCTGCTCGTTGGTTATTCTGGCAACTTTTCCGGAGCGCAGCCCCTCGGACCCAATGTGACGATCAATGCGCAAACCGGTATCGTTTCAGGCACCGCGCCCGCTGGGGGCGATTACGTGGTATGCGTTTGCATCACCGAGTGGCGAAGAGGAAAACCCCTGAGCACCCACAGGAAAGATTTTATTTTAAGGGTAGATGCCAATTGTGATTTCGCGGCGGCACAACTTAACCCGACCTACATCACCTGTGATGGCTTTGATTTTTCTTTCCAGAATGAAGCGCCATTTTCATCGCTTATCCATACATATACCTGGGATTTCGGCGTGGCTGGCATTAATACCGATACATCCAGTGCTGCAAAGCCAAAATATGTTTATCCTGTTGCAGGGGTTTATCCCATAAAACTCATCATCAACAAAGGTGAAGAATGTTCCGATTCCGCTAAAACGTTACTGAGCGTATTTCCCGGTTTTAAACCTGCCTTTGAAGTGGTGGGGTCCTGTATTTTCAATCCATTCGTATTTACTGACCGGTCAACGACAAGCTTTGGAACCATTTCCAGATGGAGATGGAATTTTGGGGACGAGACCACCGCTGCGGACACTTCGATCAAAAGGATTGACTCCTGGAAATATCCGACGCTGGGTTATAAGTCCGTTACATTTTCCGTCGAGAGCAGCCTGGGCTGCAAGGCTACAATTGTCAGGGACAGCATTGAGGTGAAACTCAAGCCCGATGTAAGACTTTTATTCAGGGATACCCTGATTTGCAGTATCGATACTCTTTTGCTAACGGCCATGGGCGGTGGAAGCTTTTCCTGGATCCCGAATACGAACACCATCATCAATGCGAATACTTCCACTCCATCTGTTTTTCCAAAAACAACCACTAGTTACCAGGTTACGGTAAACGATAATGGCTGCGTGAATACTGATGTCGTTAAAGTAAGGGTGATTGATTTTGTGACGCTTGAACTTGGCCCCGACAGCACGATCTGCCTCACGGATGCCTTCCAGTTCAGTCCGCAGGGGGATGGGCTCAAATTCAGCTGGGCCGCGAATCCCACGCTTAGCAGCATTACTGTTAAGCGCCCCGTCGCCATTCCCGTTAACGAGTTCACAACCTATCAATTGACGGCTTCTGTAGGTAAATGCCAGGCGACAGATCAGTTAACGATCAGAGCAGTTCCTTTCCCGGTTGCCCTGGCAGGAGAAGATGCGATTATTTGTTACGAAGACACAGTGATGCTCAATGGTAAAATCACGGGAGATTCTTACAACTGGAGTCCCGCATCAACACTGATCAATCCAGGCTCTCTCAACCCGCTGGCCTACCCGCTCAGGACAACTTCGTATGTGCTTACTGTTTATGACGTGCTCGGATGCCCGAAGCCAAAAAGAGACACGGTGGTTGTAACAGTGAAAGCAAAAATTTTGGCTAATGCAGGCAGGGATACCTCCGTGGTTATCGGCCAGCCCCTGAAACTTTCAGCGACGGGTGGAGAATTTTTTGACTGGTCTCCTCCCTTCGGACTCAGCAGAAACAATATCCAATCCCCCACCGCGATGTTGAGTGACAACATGACTTATATTGTCAAGGTGTCGAATGGTGATGGTTGTTTTAATTACGATACCGTCAATGTAAAAGTATTCAAGACCCAACCGGATATTTTTGTTCCCAACGCATTCACGCCGGGAAAAAGCACGAACAATAGGTTCAGGCCGATCCCGGTTGGTATCAGCGTCATCGATTTTTTCCGGGTGTATAATCGCTGGGGACAGTTGCTTTACAGTAGCAATGACCCCACCCGCGGTTGGGACGGGACCTTCGGTGGCAAGAACCAGGATGCCGGAACCTACGTATGGATGGTACAGGGAAGCGATTTCACCGGCAAGAAAGTGTTCCGAAAAGGATCCATGGTGCTGATCCGATAAATTTTCCCTCTTTTCTTTCCCTATTTTTGCCCGCAATATAGCATTATGGGTAAGATTGTTTTTATCACAGGCGCAAGTTCTGGTTTTGGTGCAGCAACAGCCAAAAAATTTGCTGCTGCCGGCTACAACCTGGTTATTACAGGAAGAAGGGAAGATAGGCTCGAAAGCCTCAAAGAGGAAATCGAAAAAGAGTACGGAGGAAAAGTACACCCACTGGTATTTGATGTGCAAAACAGGGAAGCCGTTTTCGCATCGGTGGCAACACTCGATCAGGAATGGCAGCAAATTGACGTGCTGGTAAATAATGCCGGACTGGCTCTGGGCCGCGATCTTTTTCAGAATGGTGACATCGATGATTGGGAAGTGATGATAGATACCAATGTAAAAGGGCTGCTTTATGTTACCAAAGCCATAGTGCCCTTTATGATCGCCAGAAATAAAGGGCAGATCATCAATCTCGGGTCAATTGCGGGAAAGGAAGCTTACGAAAAGGGAAATGTGTATTGTGCTTCAAAAGCTGCGGTGGCCTCAATTTCCAGGTCGCTTAGGATAGACCTTCTATCACACCGCATCAAAGTGACCGCTGTTCACCCCGGAGCGGCCGAGACAGAGTTCGGGATCGTTCGTTTTAAAGGCAATGCAGAAACGGCAAGCAACATTTACCAGGGATACCAGCCCTTATTACCCGAGGATGTGGCCGATGTGATATTTTATTGCGCCTCGCAACCGGAGCATGTCTGTATCAATGAGATAGAAATGACCTGTGTTGCACAAGCGAATTCTTTTGTCACTTTTAAGACGAAGCAGGGGTAGATTAGTTGCCTCGTTTACTGAGCCAGTGAAACTCTTATCTGCACCCCCGCCCGGGTAGTTGTAATCGGTGCCGAGGTTGAAATCTTTGGCTCCACTCTTCTCTGGTCAAAGTAGAGCTTCACATTTATCCTGTTGTTCAACACATAATCTATGGATGGGTTTATCCCGATCACCCTTTGCCCGGCTGTCGGCAGCGAGGCATCCTGATCGAGCCTGCTGTTGGAAGTGACGTCGTCACGAAGACTCAGGTCCAGCCTGAAATTGATATCGTTTTCCAGTTTTTTTGTATTCTTTTTGCTGAAGGGAACCTTGAAGGGCAGAGGGAATCCACGTTTCCTGAAGCCTGCCCCGATCACAAACTCCGTGGACCTCGATTCGCTGAGCTGGAAATCTATCAGGCTCAAACTCAAGGTTCTGGATTTCTTGTATTCAAACCGGGTAGTCAGCTGGTTGGTAAATTGGATATCTACATCCAGTAATGGAGCAAAAGCCTCTGTGATGGTAATATTCGGAACGAGGAAATAAGGATAAAAATTTCCCGATGCGGTATCTACAAAACCCGGAACCCCCAATCTCAAAGGATCAGCGAATAGCAGAGATGAATTAAAACTGTTCATGCTAAGATTGCTGTTGTAAGCATGAGAGATCGTAAAATTGGTAAAGATTTTTTCGAAAGCGGGTATCCTCGAAAGACCGGTGTATGACAGTCTCCAGTTTGGCTTGGGAAGAATACCCGAGAATGGATTGGAACTGATGTTTGGGTTATTTTGTTTCAACAGGTTGATGGAAGCGGGATCCTTCTTTGTATACGCGGCAATGAATGAGGGGATCAGCACATCCTGGGCATACCTGCCGTAGCCCTGGCGGAAGCCATCGGTTCCGGTGCCCTGCGAGTAGTTGTTCTTATCTCCCAGCCTGTTGGAAAGTGTCAGACGGTTGGCCTCAAATTGTTTGAACGTTCCCGAAACCTCGTTGGCATGAAATTTCTCAAACAGGGTTTGGAAAGAAATGAAACTCACATTGAAACTCCCGCTGGTGTACGGGTTCAGCCTCACAAAATTACTCGTGGGTGAGCCGATAGTATCCTTAAACAATTCGGAATATACTTTACCAAAAGTTTTGTCAATATTCAGATCAATAATAAGATCACGGACCGGAACAAACTGCGCATTCACGGTAATCTTTTCATTGTGATCCTGGCGGTTCAATGTATTAAAAAGCGGGTTCTTTGTAAAGAGGCCTCTCTGCGCAAAACGATTAATGTAAGCTGTATCGGGCTGATATCCTGCTACAAAATTTAATCCCGGTGCCATGCTTCGGAAATTCATTCCCAGGGCACGGGTGCTGTCCATATATCCTGCGAGATTGGTTGTTCCCATGTTGGAATAATTGATGCTTATCTTCTTCAGTGAAGTGATCAGCCGGCCAACAAATTTTACGACACCAGGCAGTTCGGGCAGGTCGTTCGGATCACGTTTCGCACGTTTACCCTTAGTGGTGTCAGCTGCCGGCTTCGGACCCGCCGGTTGCGAGGAAGTAGCGGCCACGGCGGCATCCCAGTCCAGAGCACGAAGAAATCTTGATTTATTATAAAGCCTCGTAAAGTCCAATTCCCCGGTGGCATTTTTTTGCTGTGAGTTGGAAACGAAATTACCCAGGCTTTTCGCAAAGGTGTCAAGGGAAGCCGCCATCCAGCTGTATTTGGCCACATAACTCACTTTTATCGATGTCCAGTCAAGAACCGGGAAATGAGAAGTAGGTAGCACATAGCTCAGGTTGGCCGTCTGGTCAAAAGTGGTGTTACGTCCTCCCTTCCAGAAATTCCGTCTCAATCTTTCTTTTTCCATCCTGTCGAGTCTTCCGGAATCTTCGTCTACACGTGCCCGGTTGACTGCATTATAGTCAAAATTCAACGACCTCGTCAGATCCCACCGAAGCGCGTAGTACCGGTCGAAAGTGAAATATTTATCAAAGGTTTCAGGAAGCACATTCTTTGGTCCGCCCACATTTCTCGGACGGAAAGCACCGAACTGACGATTGATATCGGCCCGCACACTGATCAGCGACGGTGTTGGATTAAAATTCAGATCGCGTACGATCTCGTACCAGACGGACTTTGACCTGATCACCCGTTTCAGGGGTTCAATAAATTTTGGCGTGGCAGAAAAATTGTAGCCCAGTCCGCCACGGTGCCTGGTCACCTCGTCACTCTCGATCAGCGGGTTATGGTGCTCGGTTTTTGTATAGGAATAACTGAGATCAAAATTTTCTATACTATAAATATGCTGTTTTTTGCCTGTTGTATTTACTTTTTTGACATTGGTAAAATTGATGGTCTTTGAAACAAGCTGATCGAGCGCATCACTTTTAATAGAGTCCCGCGAAGCGGACGGAGCTCCTGCAATTTTGTCTTTTAATTTTATATCCAGATCATACGGATCATACTCCGGCGTTGTGGTGGTTTGGGAGATACCTGCGTACACGGGAATGCTCAGGCC
>JBDTEB010000495.1:0-8712 GCA_039922795.1 Chitinophagaceae bacterium | reverse complement strand
TTCGATGGCAGCCGAACTAAGCGTCAGTGTCTGACCAAAATTTTGAAGACCGCCCGGACCTTTAAAATATAGTGGCCCGCTCAAATTCACTACGAATTTATTTATCGGACCAACGGCCGCACTGTTTGTAAAGAAGCTGCCACCGGTCTGATTTATTGAGCCCTTGAGATCCATAAACACGGAACCGGTGGTCAGGTCATTATCCTGCAACGACAAATTGCCACCATTCTGTTTTACAGTGCCGTAAACCGTAAACACAAAATCGATCGCCGGCGAACCAGCAGGAGGTTTTGACACTGCGACTTTTGTGTTTGCTCCGCTAATTTTAAAATCGCCTCCCGAAAGATTGAGTTCTGCATATCTTACCAATAAGCTGGTGGATGGAGCGGTATTGGCCATCAGTACAACAGTCTTGTTATTTGTACTATTTATCTGCAGATCTCCCCCAACCAGGGTTCCGTTGGGAAAATCCACATTCAGGTCTTGCGCAAGCGTGGATAAATTAAAGGTGACATTACCATAGGCCGGGGTCGAAGCGAGATGGACAATCTTACTCACGTTTCCATTGATGATCAGATTTGCGCCAGGATAAAAATTTACTGTTGCATTATATTGGAGCGCAGCACGCTCCCAGCTTGCATCTGGCACATAAACCCTGGATACATTATCAAAAATGCATCTTGCGTTCCTGCTGAAACCCAGTGTCGCGGAAGCAGAACTTACGACACCGCTATTGCTCCTGAAGATCAATGCCGCATTGATAAATTCATCATTTCCAACAGCTACTTCAGCCCCGGGTTCGACGGTAAAAAATGCACCCTGTGTCAGAGGATTGACCAATACGGTATTGCCGGTAAATATCCAGGTACCGTAAACAAGTGCATTTGACGCATTGGCACCGCTAAACACCACATTAAATGCAACCGATCCTGCTGTGCTATCAGTTAGTGAACTGTTCTCAGGCAGGGAGAAATTCTTCAGAATAGTAAGCACCACATTTTGTGAGGTATAAAAAACAGTGTTCGAGGCAACCAGGGTGCCACCAACAGTTAAGGCCATAATCGTTGGGGAAACATCCATGTTCACGACCGGGCTTCCGGCAAAGATCACTGAATCAGTCGAAGCCGGAACACCGGCAGAACCAGGACCATTTGCCGTCAACGACCAGTTGGCAGCATTGTTCCAGTTTCCGTTTATCGGACCGACCCAATATTTGGGAACGGCAAAACTTACACTGCAAAAAAGCAGTCCAGACAGGATGGTAAGGAGATTTTTTCTCATGACAGATGGATAAGATTAAAAAAAAGTATAACTACAAAAAGATCACAAAGGATAGGAAAAATACTGGCTAAAAGTAAGACTTAACAACTAGACCCAAAAACAATTCTATCGGGTAGATAAAGCTTATTTTTCGGTTACCTATACACGTTAGATAATTCTTTTTTGGTCTGTTATTCCTGCATGAATTCTATACGGAAAAGGAACATTTATTCATTTAAACTTGACTACTTTAGTCATCCATTGTCAAGCACACACCTCATGAAATCGATAATTACCGCCTTCATAATCGTCGTTGTAACCTCAAATGTTTTTGCCCAAATGCCGACGCTGCAGGTTACAACCGTAAACGGCATCCTCGAAGGAACAACAACTGATGGCATTCGGTCCTTCAAGGGAATTCCGTTTGGCGCCCCTCCGGTTGGAGCATTGAGGTGGAAAGAACCTCAGCCGGTAAATAATTGGAACAATGTGCGAAAGGCGGATAAGTTTGGTCCACGCGCGATGCAGCGGCCATTATTCAGCGACATGAATTTTCGCTCGGATGGCATGAGTGAAGATTGCCTTTATCTCAATGTGTGGACGCCAGCCCGATCCGCCCGTGAGCGTTTACCTGTGATGGTGTATTTTTATGGCGGTGGATTTGTTGCCGGTGACGGATCGGAATATCGTTATGATGGGGAAGCGCTTGCAAAAAAAGGCATCGTTACCCTAACCGTTAATTACAGGCTTACCGTATTTGGTTTTCTTGCTCATCCCGAACTCACTGAAGAATCATCACATCACGCCTCGGGCAATTACGGATTGCTGGATCAGTACGCGGCCCTCGCCTGGGTGCAAAAAAACATTGCGGCATTTGGCGGTGATCCAAAGAGAGTGACCATCGCCGGAGAGTCTGCAGGATCATTTTCCGTGAGTGCTCAGATGGCTTCCCCCCTTTCGCGAAATATGATTTCCGGTGCTATCGGTGAAAGCGGCTCACTGCTTGGTCCGAGATCACCTGTTCCGTTGTCATCAGCTGAAGAAACCGGCAAGAAATTCATGACGGCAACGGGGGCCGCTTCCCTTGCCGATCTACGGAAGATGCCTGCCGATGCTGTGCTTGAGGCAGTGGCTAAAAACAACTCCAGTTTTCCCGTTTGTATAGATGGATATTTCCTCAATGACAGTCCGAACGCGATTTTCGCTGATTCCAAACAAGCGAAAGTTCCATTGCTGGTCGGATGGAATTCTGAAGAATCGGGGGCGGGTGCAGTAATGGGCCGAGAAGCGCTTACCAAAGAAAATTTTGAAAAGGCAGTAAGGCGAATTTATGGTGACAAATCTCCTGCAGTTCTGGAAGCCTATCAGGTTTCGAATGACAGTGAAGTAGAACAAACTGCGACGGATCTGGCCAGTGACCGGTTCATCGGTTTAAGTACCTGGAAATGGTGCGATATTCATGCGACCAGCTCGGGAAAATCGGTTTACCGGTACTTATATCAGCATCCCAGACCGGCGCCGGTAGCAGCGGCGGCCAATGCCATTCAGAGCCTTCCCAAAGGCGCCGTTCATTCGGCAGAGATTGAATATGCCCTCGGCAATCTCAGTACGAACACAGTCTTTGCCTGGACGGAAAAAGACCGGGAGCTTTCTGAGATCCTGCAGGGATATTTTAGCCACTTTATAAAGACGGGTGATCCAAATGGCCAGGGACTTGTACATTGGCCGGCGGTAAAGCCTGGCGTACCAGCAATGGTGATGCATTTGGACGTAACACCTGTGGCAAAAAAAGAATTGCACAGGGATAGATATCTGAAAATGCAGTGATCCGCGCAAAACCGCTTCCTTTCGGGCTGGAATAAAGGCTGATTTATTGTGGTTGGTCCACTTTTGACAGGCCGGTCTTCAGGTCTATCGTAAAGGGTTTTGGTTCAGGCAACCATAATTTTCCATCACCAATTTCCAGCGGCATCCAGATGTAACGTGAATCCCACTGGGTTTTAGGCTTCCATACATCTCCCATATATAGGATTGTGGTTCCTTTATTACCGGTTACTTTGAGCAGCATGGTTGATTGCGATCCATAGGTCTTCTTTTCAGGAGGCGCTATGTCTTTAAATTCAGTCCAGGGGCCCATCAGCGTTGGAGCCGTTGCGTATTTGTTGGGGTTGGCGTCCCATCCTGTAAGTGCCGATCCTATCGAGTAGTACAGACCTTTGTAATGAACAATCGCACCTCCTTCCATATGTTCTTTTACCAGGCTCATTTCTTTGTCTACATCCATATAATCATCCGATAGCCGGGCAATACGAAAACCGTTGGGCCTGTCCTCAAAAACAAGATAAGCCGTTCCATCATCATCGATAAACTGACCGATGTCACGGCTCTGCTGACCGAGCGGCCGAAAACTTTTTACAAACGTAAAATTGCCATCAGGCTTGTCACTAACAGCAATGCCTACACGCGCATATCTGTAACTTCTGTCATCGAGGTGGAAATACATCACATATTTCTTTGACTTTTTATTGTAATACACTTTAGGACGCTCCAGCACCCAGCGATATCCGAGGTTTTCTGGATCCGACATCTTGACCACATCACCTTTAAACGTCCAGTTAACAAGGTCTTTAGAGGAATAACAGCTTACGTAGCGGAAGTTGGTGTCGAGACCCCTTCTCCTTTCTTCTCCGTACCAATAATAGGTGTCTTTGATTTTAATGATGCCACCACCATGAGCCTGTACATGGTCGCCGTTGTTATCGGGCCATATTTCACCAGGTTTTATGATCTTGTTCTGCTGACCGAAAGATGCGATCGTAAAAAAGAGCGAAAGGACAAGAAAAAAAGGTTTTATTGAGAGAGCGTTTTTCATTTTATACTTTTTTTATCTGAATACAATGGCTTGTCCACCTTTTGCTTTTATGTTTAGTGGAAAAACATCTCCGCGTTTTGCTGCAAAAGTTCTTTTGCTAATGCTGCCGTTGCCACTGTCTTCATAAACTGTAGCAGTGTATACTTTGTTTTTCTCCAAAAAATTCAGGGTCAGCCTGGATTGTAAGTCCCCAAAACCGGCAGCGGTACCAACAAACCAGGTTCTGCCTTTGCGACGCGCCACGCTGATATGCTTTCCAATATCGCCGGCAAGATAATGCGATTCATCCCAAACCGTGGGCACCAGCTTGAAAAATTCCACTTCTTCCTCGTTGGTGTATTCAGTGGGAATGCCATACCACATCATCGACTGAAGGGGACTAAAATAAATAACGGTCAGCGCCAGCTGCTGGGCCATACTCACCTTGAGATTCTTTTCATATTTGTTGCTTCCATTGGGATAACAGAAGGTAAAATCTGCGGGGCCCGCCAGAAAACGAGTGAATGGCAGCGTAGTGGTGTGGAAAGCATCGGGACTATTTTCATCCCCCCTTATTCCTTCCTGGGTAAGTAATGCGGGGTAGGTACGGCTTAGTCCGGTGGGTTTGTAGTTATCATGGATATCCAGAATAAAACCAGCGTCGTTAACTTTTTCAATAGCATCCTTGAGCCATACGATTCCCTTTTGGGAGATTCCGTCAACAAAGCCAAATTTGAATCCTTTTATCCCCCATTTTTTATAAATGGGAAGAAGGCTGTCAAGCTTTTCTTTTAGTCCGACATAATTCACGTATAATATTACTCCAATCCCTTTTTCTTTCCCGTACGCGATAATCTTTGGCAGATCCATTTGTGGGATTACAATGGCCGGGTTCGAGCTAGTGCGGGTTTCAGGCCCGTACCAGCCGGCATCGAACATGATGTATTGAAAATCCTGTTTTGCTGCAAAGTCTATACAGTCTATCCCTGCCCGGGTATTTAATTGCGCACGGATCAGCTTTCCGGGTTTAATCCATGCCGGCACACCGCCCTTTGGTGCAGGGTTCAGTTTAAGATTCAATTCACTAAAATCATGAAGACCGATGGCGGTATTACTGATCGAGATGGTGCGCCAGGGGCCAAGGAAATCTCCTGTAGCCTTAACCACTGTGTCGCGAAGAAAGGCAATAGCAAGGCTATGCGTCATCTCCCCTCTTTTTAGTTCAGCCTTTGTGTAATTCTCGTTCATCGCTTCACCGATAACGAGAAAATTTTTTCCATTGGTCAGCGTCGAGGGCAGGTCGCTTGGGGTATTAAAAGTATCGATGCTTCCGGGTGTATATACGGATTCGTGGTGATACTGGTAGATGGTGTAGTTGCCAGGTAAATTAAATGCGGTGAGCTCCTTTTTTATTTGCCGCGATTGAGATTGTAAAGGCAGGTGATACCTGAAGGCAACGCTGCGATTATAGACCCTGCCCGGGAGCGCAAATGATTTTGAACCGGATGTACACTCCAGTTGAAATTCAGTATAACTGTTATCAATATACGCATTTTCTCCCAGTGGCCAGTCAAAGCCACCTGATACCGTTTTTTGTGTGCTGCTTTTGATCGTGGTATTTTCTCCCAGCGATAATTCATTGGTCAGAAGACCGAGCGGTGACCATCTGACTATTTCCTGACCGGATAGCAGCACCCGGTACATTAATTTTTTATCTGTACCAATTCCTGCCTGGAATGTTGTTTTCTTGTCGGGAGAAATGAAGCTGGAATGAACGGTGACCTGTGCGAGTGCATTACTTATACAAAGCCGGCAGACGACAAATAATAAAAATATTTTAAAACCGGTGCGGGAACATGTCATAAAAGCTATTCAATAAATTATTTATTTCTAGAACTGGTTCAATACCCTGATCACTCTGGCAGGATTTCCAACAGCGAGCGAGTCAGAAGGAACATTTCGTGTAACCACGCTGCCGGCACCGATCACACAACGGTCTCCGATGGTAATGCCGGGGCAAATAATGGATCCGCCGCCAATCCAGCAATCTTCCCCAATAACAATTGGGTTTGCCGATTCCACCGTTCGGCGTAGCATGGCATCAAGCGGATGGGTAGCGGTGTAAATTTGTACCCCCGGGCCAAAAAGGGTGTACGAACCGATGGTCACTTTCACCACATCAAGCACAACACAGTTGACATTGAAATACACATTATCTCCGCAATAAATGTTGTAGCCATAGTCACAATGGAAACGCGGTAGAATCTGTAAATTTTTACCGGCGTTAGGCAAGAGGCGATGAAGTATTGAAGCGGCCCCACCGGATTCGGCGGGCGAGGTATTGTTGAATTGATGCAGTAGCTGCATGGCATAATTTCTTTCGTCGACAAGCTCATCGGTGAATGCCAGGTAGGGCTCCCCGGCAAGCATTTTTTCTTTCTCGGATCTGTTCCCCTTTTCCTGGCCCATATTATCCATCATACCAAAAAAAATTTAATTGTTTTTCAAATGTACTTAACCATAAGGAAAGACGGGTTTCGTTCCCTCGAGATCGGATAACTTTGGCATCTAAATTACATTGATGGAAAATATTGTTCCCATGCTGATCGGCATCTTCCTGAATACGTTTGCGATTCGTCTTATTATGCGGTATAAAACACTGGCAGCCTCTGGGATTACTACCGATGGTGTAATATACGGACCTGCAGAATCGGGGAAGAGTGTTATGGTTCGTTTTCAGACCAGCGACGGAAATTGGATCACTGAACCAGACACTAACAGGATAACAGGAAGCTTCCTGAAAGTGAATGACAAGGTCACCGTGATCTACAACCTTTCCAATCCTCAGGATTTCATGATAAAAACAAAATATACAAATGTGCTGCTGGCGGGGTTCGCACTTGCAGGCACGGGGCTGATTGTTCTCGGACTGTCAGGCGTAGGGGGGTAGATGCAGATATAATTAAATCAAAGGCAGATGCGGTCCGCCGACTTTGCCGGTCGGTACACCTCCATCCATCCGCTATCTTCGCCATTAAATCACTCAATCAAATGAGCCGGAAAAACGATTTTATCAAAGAACTCAGCCAAAACGAAGACGAGCAGATCCGGAAAATGAATGCGATCGTGCAAAATGCAGTGGAAGAACAGACCCTGCTCACTTCCAAAATAAACGATATCAACGATCAGGCAGATCGAACCTATGGAGAAAAGCTGGCTGATTCGGTCGCGACTTTCGGTGGCAGCTGGAAATTCATTATCATTTTTGCGATTATACTGGTTTTCTGGATTATTTTGAATTCGGTAGCGCTGGGGGCAAAAGCGTTCGATCCGTACCCTTACATCTTAATGAACCTGATCCTGTCCTGCGTAGCGGCTTTGCAGGCACCAGTGATCATGATGAGCCAGAACAGGCGCGAAAGCAAAGACCGCAGGAGGGCCGAAAATGATTATCTCATCAATCTGAAATCAGAAATAGAAATTCGAAACCTGCATCAGAAGATGGACCTGTCGATGATTGATCAGTTCAAACACCTTTGCGATATACAGGCGAAACAACTGTCCATGCTGCAACAACTGGATAAAAAGATCGATGAGGTCAAATTGCAAAACCGCAAAAATTCCTGACCCCTGGACGGTGCTGAGACTCATTATTTCACTCTTCAACTCAAAGCGTCTGCTGGCTGTTCAAAAAATTTTCCGGCAAATACCAGGCTGGCATTAAATCATGTCCCGTAATATGTTTGAGTGCTTTTGGTAAAACCTGATGTACCGTTCAACCGCTCTCATCAGTCCTCTCTGCCCGTGAGCTTATCTACCACGCCTTTATACGTGTCCCCCACCGGAAGTTCCATTTCCCCCAGGAACACGCTGTTTTTTCGAACTGCAGAAATTCCGTCTACACCAACAATATAGGATTTATGGATCCGGATAAACCTGCCCGAAGGCAACTGCTCTTCTATCGATCTGATACTCATCCTGGAAATGATCGCCTTGTTCGTGCTCTTTAAATGGATCTTCACATAATCCCGAAGTCCTTCTACCCACACAATATCATCAAACATCACTTTAACCAGGCTGTAATCAGCGTTCACAAAAAAGAAATCCTGGGATGCAGCCTGCGTGGAAGAAGTTACGAGCTGCCTTCCGGCCTGTCTCAGCTGGAACAATTCCAATGCCTTGTTACAGGCCTTTAGGAAACGATCCATCGCAACAGGTTTCACCAGATAATCTACCACCTGCAGATTGTAACTGTCGAGTGCATATTGTTTATAAGCCGTAATTAATATCACCATCGGTTTTTGCACCAGGCTCTCGATAAACTGAATACCGGTAAGTCCCGGCATCTGGATATCGATAAAAACCAGGTCGACCTGTTTTTCCTGAAAAACCTTTATTGCTTCAAAGGCATCGAGGCAGGTGGATACAAGTTCTAAAAATGGTACACGGCTGATATTATCGGCGAGTAATCCCAAGGCCAACGGCTCATCATCAACGGCTATGCATCTGATCTTCAATGTAAATTGATTTTTAAGGCAACAGCAAACCAGTTATCATTTTTAGTAATCGTCAGGTCGTGCTGCGAAGGATATAAAAGATTC